>CAVXOO010000257.1:0-15840 GCA_963762945.1 uncultured Acidobacteriaceae bacterium
GTTCCTCCTGCCGCGCACGCTTCGGACTCGGTTCCGTATTGCTATCCCGCCACCGTGCCCGCCGGCGGAAATGGATCGACAGCTTTCTTCTTGCATCCCACTCCCGCGGCCATTAAAACGACCACAGTCGTTGTCACCGCAAGCATCTCACTCCATGATCGAGCCCTTTGCAGATTCACTCCTTCACTCCTTCACTCTTTCACTTCTTCACTTTTTCACTCGTTCACTTCTTTATCGCCGCGTCAGCAAAATCTGGCTCGAGGGCGAGCGGCTTTCACCGATGCTCGTGACATAAACAGCAGGGCGATCCTGCAGCGGGCAGGCATACTCGCACGCGCCGCAGCCCACGCACCGGCTGGGATCAACGCGCGGCTGCTGCAGCGTCTTCGTCTTGCCCGCCGCATCCACCACTTCCGCCGACTCCACATAAATCGCCTTGGGCGACACCGGGCACCACTCCTCGCACACAATGCAATCGGTGGCCATGGCCCACGGCAGGCAGCGCCCGCGATCGTAAAATGCCGTGCCCAGCCGGATGGGCTGATTCCCGGCCGATCCCACGCCCACCACCCAGCCCTTTTCCTTGGGCGAAATCTGCCAGATGGCGCCGGTGGGGCAAACCTCCGAGCACAGCACGCAACTCGGTTCGCAATAGCCGATGCGCGGCTCGAGCGTCGGCGTCCACAATCCTTCCAGGCCGGCCTCGATCAGCGTCGGTTGCAGCGCATTGTTCGGGCAAACCTTCATGCACTCGCCGCAGCGAATGCAACGCGAAAGAAATTCCGGCTCGTCCAGCGCTCCCGGCGGCCGCAGCAGCCGCTCGTTGCGGCTCTTGCCCAAGCCCGTGTTGGCGCGCAGCAACGGCACTGCAATGGCGCCTGCCGCAATCCCCGTCAACGTCCGTCGCCGTCCCAGGTCGGGCGAAGGCACTTCTTTGGCGATATTGGATTTTGGACGGAAGAATCGAAACCCGAGCGCATGATCCGGGCAACTGCCCACGCAGTTCATGCACATCAGGCACTCGGACTTGCGCCATGGCGCGCTGCCAATGGGATCGTCGCCGCCCTGGCAATCGAGCAGGCAGCGGTTGCAGTTGTTGCAGCGCTCAGGATCCTTATGCAGCCCCAGCACCGACCATCGCGACACCGCTCCCAGCAGCGCCCCCAGCGGGCAAATCGCGCGGCACCAGAACCGCGTCACGCGCAAACTTGCCGCGAGGAGAGCGAGGAACAGAACACCAAGAAAAATGCCCTGCGTAAAATGCGCCTGCTGGAATTCGAGCAGAAACGCGCCCAGCACTGCATGAACAATCCCGCCCGTGGCCTTGATCGCCGCCACGTGACTCGCTTCCATCGGAGTCAGCACCGCGCGCATCACATAATTGAACGCCGGCAACAGCGAAAGCCCGATCGAGCGCACCAGCAAACTAAATGGATCGAGCCAGCCAATCACCATCGACCCAAACGCCGCGGCCACCAGGCCCGCAAGCAGCACTACATATTTAATCGTCTGCCAGCGCTTGTAGCGATTGGATTCAATCCGCCGCTTGCCGCGCTTCGCCTCCGACGGCCTGCTGCCTACAAAGTGCTGAAGCGTGCCCATGGGACAGATCCAGCCGCAAAAAAATCGCCCGAGGAACAACGTGGGCACCAGAATGATCAGGCTCCACAACAGGCCGCGATAGAGCGCGTGACTGGCCAGGGCATTGGTCAGCGCCACCAGCGGATCCCACTCGAAAAACAACCGCGCCGGCACGCGCACGTGAATGTCGCTGGTTGTAAACGGTATGGCGCGCAGCGCCGTAAACACCAACAGCAGGAGGAAAAGCAGCAGAAAGAATATCTGTGAAATCCGGCGCCATCGCTGCCATCGGGAACCCGTCACGCACTCCTCCATCCGCCGCGTATGAGCGTGATTCTGGGGGGACTCAAGCCGCAATGGATGATAATCGGCGCTCGGACAGACACCTAACAGTGACCCGGATCACGTTTCGCGTGAACGCATAGTGTTGCGGGACTTAGAAGCCCTTCCATATAGGCATTGCCGGCCTCATTCGTACCGCCGGCCTCGTAGGTAGCGCCGGCCTCGTAGGTAGCGCCGGCCTCCCGGCCGGCTGTCGTGCGGGTCTCCTGACCCGCACACCACCATCCGCGCCCCATCACAGATGATTGATCAACGACGCAATGCACGCCGCGCCGAATCCGTTATCGATATTGACCACGGAAACATTGGGCGCGCAGGTATTCAACATGCCCAGCAGCGCCGCCACGCCGCCCAGCGACGCGCCGTAACCCACGCTCGTCGGCACCCCGATTACCGGCGCGTTCACCAGCCCGCCCACAACAGTCGGCAGCGCCCCCTCCATGCCCGCACACACAATCAGCACGCGCGCGGATTTGAGCGTCTGCTGCTGCGCCAGCAGCCGATGAATCCCCGCCACGCCGACGTCGGCCACAAGTTCCACGGTGTTACCCATCAGCCTCGCCGTCACCACGGCTTCCTCAGCCACGGGCAGGTCGCTCGTCCCGGCGCAGACCACGCCCAACGTCCCTTTGCCTGCGGGCGCATCGGTCTGCTTGAGCGTAATGGCGCGCGCCATCTCGTGAAACTCCGCGTGCGGCCCCTGATCGTGCGCTTCGCTAGCCCGCACCGCTTCGTACACCTCGCGCGAAGCCCGCGTGGCCAGCACGTTGCCCCCGGCCTTCGCCATGCGCGCAAAAATCGCCGCCACCTGCGCCGGCGTTTTTCTTTCTGAAAAAATCACCTCCGGCATCCCGGTCCTCAGCGCGCGATGATGATCGACCTTGGCAAATCCCAAATCCTCGAAAGGCAAATTACGCAACCTCTCCAGCGCATCGCCCACGCTCGTCGATCCCGCATGAACTTCCGTCAACAACGCTTCAATCTGCGCGCGATCCATCAGTGCTCCTCGTACTCCATTTCAGCGGGAACTCCCGTCATCCGCTTCAGCGGGAACTCTCCGTGCTCCGCTTCAGCGAGAATTCTCCGTGAAAGCAATCGTGAAAGGGCACGACTTTAGTCGTGCCGAAAAGCATAACCAAAACGACGGGCTTTAGCCCCTGAGGGAAGTTTTCCCGCCCTACAGCTTCTTCGTCCGTTTCGTCCACGCCGTCATCGCCGCCTGCATCACCTGCTTCAGCGGAACCTTGTTCGCCCGCGCCAGATTCCGGCAAACCTCGTACTCGGGCTGCGCGTTCGCCACCTCGCCCGAAGGCCAGCGCGCCACCTTCATCCGCACCGCGCCCCACTCCGTCTCCACATCGGCGAACTCGCGCTCCAATGCCATTTTATTTTCCAGCCGCCAGCGCAATCCGATCGTCGTCGTCTCGCGCAGCAGCAGATCGCGCAGCTCCGGCAACTTTTCCGGATTCGATAGCACCGTCACCTGCACGCCCGTGCGCCCCTTCTTCATCTGCACCGGCGCGCGATAGACATCCCATGCGCCCGCTTCGAGCAACAACTCGCTCACATAGGCCAGCAACTGCGGCGTGGAGTCGTCGATCACGGTTTCAATCACCGCAATCGCCTCCGCCGCAGGCGTCGTGATCTGCCCAACAATCGACTTGGGGCCCGCCGCCGCATCCTCCGCTTCGCCCACCAGCAGCCGCAGCAAATTCGGCTCGCCCGCCGTATCGCGCCCTCCAGCTCCGTACCCACGTGCCGCAACGCGCATCGCCGGCAGCGGCCCATACTCGACATCGAGCATCCGCAGCACCGCCGCGCCCGTCGGCGTCACCCGCTCCATCGGCGGCCCGGCCGCATACACCGGTGCATCGCCGAGCAAGGCCAGCGTCGCTGGCGCGGGTACCGGCAGCGTCCCGTGCTGGCATTTCACCGTCCCGCTGCCCACATTCAACGGCGATGCCATCCAGCGATCCACATTGAGCGCCTCGCACCCCGCCGCCGCGCACACGATATCGACGATCGTGTCCACCGCGCCCACTTCGTGAAAATGCACCTTCTCAATCGCAATCGAATGAATCGCCGCCTCCGCCTCGCCCAGCAACTGAAACGCGTGCGATGCCCGCCGCTTCACACGGTCCGCGAGCGGCGCAGCTTCAATAATCGCAAGAATCGTCGACAACGATCGATGCGCGTGCTCGTGGCCGGAATGCGCCGGCTCCGCGTCATGCGAGTGGTGTTCGTGAGAATGCGAATACCCTTGCGCACGTTCGTGCGCGCTTTCTGGTCCCTTGGTCCCTTGGTCCCTCGCTCCCTGCACTTCCACGTTGACCTTGGTCCCAGCCAGCCCGCCGCGCATCACCTTGTGCGTCTCCAGGCGCGCCCCAACATTGAGCGCAACCGTGGTCTCGGCAAGCACGTCGAACGGCACGCCCGCATCCACCAGCGCGCCCAGCAGCATGTCGCCGCTGATCCCGGAAAAGCACTCAAAATATCCGATTCGCATCGCTTTGTGATTCTAAATCGCCGGAGGGATGGGAAGGAAAATATCGGTAGGAGCGCCCCGACTCTCGGCGCGTGCTCTTTTCAGCTCTTGGGTTAGGATCTATCACGCTGACTTGCTGACTGCTGACTTGCTAACCGCACTATGCGCCCTTCCGCGCCAACACCTCAACCGGAAGCACCACATTCATCGACCCCGATCGAAACCCCTTGCAATCGAGCGTCACGTACTTGAACCCTGCCTCGAGCAACGCCGCCGATATTGCGTCCATCATCTCCATCGTCAGCGCTCGCGGCAGCTCTTCGCGCGCAATCTCCACGCGCGCCAGCTCCCCATGGTGCCGCACGCGCAGCTCCCGAAATCCCAACTGCCGCAGGCTCTCTTCGCCGCGCTCCACTTGCTCAAGCACCTCGCGCGTCACCGTGCGCCCATACTCCACGCGCGACGAAAGGCACGGCGCAGCGGGCCGATCCCACATCGGGTAGCCGGCCGCCTTCGCCAGCGCGCGAATCTCCAGCTTCGTCAGTCCGGCCTCGGCCAGCGGCGCCAGCACCGCATGTTCAGCCGCCGCGCGCTGCCCTGGGCGATAGTCCCGCGTGTCGTCGGCATTCATCCCGTAGGCGATATGCCCAAATCCTCGGATTCCGCCCAGCTTTTCCATCGCAGCAAACAGTTCGTCCTTGCAGTGGAAGCAGCGATCGGCCTCGTTGCGCGCGTACTCCGGCCGGTCCAGTTCTTCGGTCGCAACCACTTCTAGCGGCATGCCCAGCGATTGCGCAAACGCAGTCGCCTGCTCCAAATCGCGCCGCGCGAGGGATGCCGAGTCAGCCAGCACCGCCAGCATCCGCGAGCCCAGCACGCGATGCGCCGTGCCAGCAAGAAACGCCGAATCCACGCCGCCCGAGTAGGCCACCATCACACTTCCCAACTCGCGCAGCCGCGCTTCGAGCGCAAGCAGCTTCAGAGCTGCGTCTACTTGCTCACTTGCTCCCTCGCTCACTTGCTCCCTGTTTTCCGCGCTCGCCATAGCCTCGATTATACCGTCGCCTCGTTTCTTCGACGGCCCCTCGCGGCCAATCGATCAACGGTCATCGATCATGGCGCGATCGCTCCCGGAACGAAACGCGACTGCGAGCGAAACAAGTGATAGTTCGTAAACAGCACATCGTTGATGTTTGATGCAAAAGGAACCGGTGTGTGCGCCGTGTTCGCATATTCGAAGGTATCGAAATACCGGTTCATGGCCACGGCATGCACCGGGCAAACATACTCGACGCCCGCGATCTTGATCGCATCAAACTCCACCAGCATGGAAGATTCCCGGAAAAATCTGACGCCGCTCGTCGTTGCCCGCAGTGTCATGCGTCCGATCACGCCGCTGGCCGGGTCAATCGCCACCTCGCCATGATAGGCAGGCGTCTCGGAAGGCTGATCGGGTAAGGTCACGGCAAAGTGGGATTTCTCGCTCGGCACCGCGTAGCTGAAAACCGCAAGAAGCCCATTGGGACCCTGCTCCCAATGCTCCCAGACCATCTGATCCTGGGAAATGTCGAGAAGAACCAATCCCAAAATCGCCCCAAACTCGCCTTTGGTAACCGACGCTATAGGAGCAGTGTGCCGAGCGGCGTCCGCCGGTGCTGGAGAATTCGCAACTTCAAATCCGCCGCGATACGTCACTTCCTCGGTCGACGACCCGAGCCAGAATAGCTGCGGCTCGTGTGAATCGCTCGCTTGCCCAGGGCCCAGCGCCTCGTATTTCACTCGACTGCCTCGCGGCAACTCAAGCGCATTGCCCATCGCGTCCTGCGGATGCAAATTGACTTCCGTCGTGAATGCGAACGAGCTGGTGGTGCGATTCGCGAAGAAGTTCGGAAACCGCGGCAGCGTTTGCTCCACATATTCCCAGGCGCGCGCGAGAATCTGCTTCCTGGTCTCCGCATCGGGTGGTGGCGACGAGGGCCTCTCCGCCGCGGGAGGCGCCAGAAACGCCGAAGCGTCTCCCACCGCCATCAGAGCCTTACTTGAGCGATCCCCGGGAAGGTCCGCCTCCCATTGCGCCACCCGAGCCGCGCCCGCCCGCTCTGTCAATTGGATGCCTGCGATCCGCCGCGCCACTTTAACATCGCTCTGTCCGTACATCTGTTTCAGCAGTTGATCCAGTTGATCGACACTCAGATTTGTTGCCGCCGCAGGAGGAGCCGCATAGACCGCCGGCGCAAGCGCACACGCGAGAAGAAAGATCGCCGCATTTCGCGCGCATCGCTCAAGCATCTCCCGGCCCCCTCTCATGCCGCATCATTATATATAGAGGATGCGCGCAGCGAATTTGTACCGCCGGTCTCCAGACCCGCACGCGTTCATGAGGGATTCTCCAGGCACGCAACTGAAGAGCCCAGCTTCCGCCCTGAAGCCTGCGCGTCCTGCCCTCCACAGCTTTGCGCGCAGTTTACCGTTTGACGCCCCCGCCTGCGCACAATAGCTTGGAAGAGAGCGGCTTCGCGCGAATCCGGCTCATTGCTTCGAGGAGGTTAGATGTATCTTTCCCGGTTTCGAATTTCTTCCCTGCTTTCGACGGGATTTCTCACCGTGCTGCTGGCCATATCCGCCATCCACGCCCAGGATCTGAAAACTTTCGAGCAGCGTACCACCGTCAAGGTGCTTCCCAACGGGCTCACGCTCATCGTCTGCGAGCGCCACGAGGCGCCGGTCTTCAGTTACACCACATTCGTTGACGCGGGCGATGTCAACGACCCCTCCGGCGAGAGCGGCCTCGCGCACATGTTCGAGCACCTGGCGTTCAAAGGCACCACCCAGATCGGCACCAAAAATTACGCCGCCGAAAAACTCGCGCTCAAAAAAGTGGAAGCCGCCAACGACGCCTACGAAGCCGAATATCTCAAGCCCATCGGCCGCAGCGAAGAAAAGCTGAAAGCGCTGCACCAGGCCTTCCTCGATGCCCAGGCCGAAGCCGAGAAATTCGTCATCCCCAACCAGTTCACTGAGGTTGCAGAAGCCAATGGCGCGCACGACTTGAATGCAGGGACAGGGCTCGACGAAACCCAATTCTACTGGTCGATGCCGGAGAATCGCCTGGAGCTGTGGGCGTGGCTGGAGTCCAGCCGCCTGGCCGACGTTGTGCCCCGCGAGTTCTACAAGGAGCGCGACGTGGTGATAGAAGAACGCCGCATGCGGGTTGACTCCGACCCCATCGGCCGCCTCGTCGAGCAATTCGTCGCAACAGCCTACGTCGCGCACAACTACAAGCGCAGCGAAATCGGCTGGCCCAGCGAGGTCAGCCAGATCACCGCCACCGAGGCCATGGCCTTCCACAAAAAGTATTACGTTGGCGGCGACATCGTCGTCGCCGTCGTCGGCGATGTAAACACCAAAACCGCGCTGCCCCTCCTCGAGAAATACTTCAGCCGAGTTCCTGCCGGGCCCAAACCGCAAGAGATGACCACCGTCGAGCCCGCGCAGTTCGCCGAGAAGTCGATCGTCATCCGCGAACAGACCCAGCCCTTTTACCTCGAGGGCTATCACCGGCCCAGCTATCGCGATCCCGACGACGCGGTCTACGACGCCATCGGCGACATCATGTCCAACGGCCGCGTCTCGCGCCTCTATCGCTCGCTCGTCGAGCAGCAGCAGATCGCCGCTGAGGCCCAGGGCTTCAGCCCCTTCCCCGCTGAAAAATATCCCAGCCTCTTCGCGTTTTATGCGGTTCCCCTCCCCGGCCACACGCCCGCCGAGATGCGCGAAGCAATACACAAAGAAATCGACAAACTCAAGACCACCGACGTCTCGGATGCCGAGCTCCAGATGTACAAGACTCGCACCCGCGCCGATCTGCTCCGCGGCCTGGCCGACAACCAGGGGCTCGCAAATTCGCTCGCCGAATATCAAACCCGCTACGGCGACTGGCGTCAGCTTTTCCTCGAGCTCGACGAAGTCAACAAGGTCTCCAAAGCCGACATCCGCCGCGTCGCCAATAAAGTCTTCATAGATTCCAACCGCACCAGCGCCGAAATCGACACCGAACCCCCGGCCGCGAACGCGAACAATAACGGAGGCGCGCAATGAACAATGCCCTCAATTTTGTAGCGCCGGTCTCCAGACCGGCTGTAGTGCGGGTCTCCAGACCCGCACGCGCACTGCTCGCCCTCGCGGCTTTTGTGGTCATCGCATCGCCCTCTCAACTCTTCGCCCAGCAATCCAAACCCTGGCAACAAATTCCCATCCCCACCCTCCACGAGTTCCATCCCCACCAGCCCGTGCGTATCGAGCTCAAGAACGGCATCGTCATCTTCCTTCAGGAAAACCACGAGTTGCCCTTCGTCTCCGGCACGGTCCTCATCCCCGGCGGCGAGCGCGAAGTCGATCCTACTAAGGCCGGCCTCATCGGCATCTATCAACAGGCTTGGCGCACCAGCGGAACCGCGCAGATGAACGGCGACGCCATGGACGACCTGCTTGAAGCCAAAGCCGCCCACATTGAAACTGAAGGCGACGACGATTCGACCGCGCTCTCCTGGGATTCCCTCAAGGGCGACGCCGATCAGGTTTTTTCCCTGGCGATGGACTTGCTTTTCCATCCCAAGTTCAGCGACGAGAAATTGCAACTCGCCCAGCAGCAGGAAGCCACTGGCATCGTGCGCCGCAACGACGACGAGGGCGAGATCGCCGAGCGTGAAGCCGCAAAGCTCGTCTACGGCGTCAACAGTCCCTACACGCGTCAGCCCGAGCTCGCGACCGTCGGCAAAGTCACGCTCGACGATCTTGAGGCCTGGCACGATCGCACCCTCAAGGGCAAGCTCATCGTCGGCATCAGCGGCGACTTCGATCCCGTGGCCATGGAAGCCAAAGTGCGCGCGGTCTTCGAGCCCCTGCCGCCCGTCACTCCCGAGCCGCCGCGCCACGATCAGTTCGCCGGCCCCAAGCCCGGCGCTTACTTCATCGACAAGGAAGATGTGAACCAGTCGAACGTGCAGATCGTCGCTCTCGGCATCGATCGCCACAATCCCGACGTGCCCGCCCTCGTCGTCATGGACGAGATTCTCGGCGGCGGTTTCGGCAGCCGTCTCTTCCTCAAAGTCCGCACGCAGTTGGGGCTGGCCTACGCCGTCGGCGGCGGCTTCGATCTGCCCTACGACCACCCCGGCAGCTTCCGCGTGGAAGTGCTCACCAAGAGCGTCTCCACCGTCGATGCCACCAAAGCCGCAGAAGACGAGATCGCCGGCCTCAACACCAAGCCGTTTACCCAGGACGAACTGCAACGCGCCAAGGACAACATCCTCAACTCGTTTCTCTTCCGTTACGACACGCGCGACAAAATCCTCGCCGAACGCGAACGCCTCGAGTTCTACGGCTACCCGCCCGATTATCTCGAAACCTATCGCGCCGCCCTTGAAAAAGTCACCCTCGCCGACCTCACCGCCGTCGCCAAAAAGTACATTCATCCGGAGAAACTCGCCGTGCTCGTCGTCGGCAACGGCCCCGAGATCAAGCCGCCGGTAAGCGAACTCGGCCTGGGCGCGCCGCAACCCATCGACATTACCATCCCGCGCCCGCAGCGCCCGCAACAAACACCCGCGGCGCAGCAGTAAATGTACCGCCGGTCTCCAGACCGGCTGTAGTGCGGGTCTCCAGACCCGCACCGCAAGAAAAGGTGAGATGAAAACAGAACAATTGTTGGCCGCAGGCGTCAAAATCACCCGTCCCGAAACCTGCGTCATCGACTCCGAAGTCGAAGTCGCCGCGGGCACCGTCATCGAGCCCTACGTACAGTTGCTCGGCCGCACCCGAGTCGGCGCTAACTGCCGCATTCGCTCTTTCTCCGTCATCGAAAACTGCACCCTCGGCAACGGCGTCCTCATTCGCCAAAGCTCGGTCCTTGAAGACTCCACCATCGCCGACGGAGCCCAGATCGGCCCCTTCGCCCACCTCCGTCCCGGCTCCGAGATCGGCGAAAACGCGCATGTCGGCAACTTTGTCGAAACCAAGAAAACCAAGCTCGGCAAAGGCGCAAAGGCCAACCACCTCACCTACCTCGGCGACGCCGAGATCGGCGAGGGCTCGAACATCGGCGCCGGCACCATCACCTGCAACTACGACGGCGTCAACAAACACAAAACCACCATCGGCAAAGGCGCATTCGTCGGCAGCGATTCCACCCTCGTCGCGCCCGTCACTGTCGGCGACGGCGCTTACATCGGCGCAGGCTCCTGCATCACCAAAGACGTGCCCGCCGACGCCCTCGCCATCAGCCGCGCCAAGCAGGCCAACATCGAAGGCTGGGCCGCCGCGCGCCGCGCCAAACGCCCGCCAAAGCCCTCTTAGACTTCCGGCCCCCGCCCGACTCGCCCTCGGCAGTAACACAATTGATACCCGTCTCCGCGCCTCACATCCGGTTCATTGTGAATGTGCTGCGAAGATGTTACGCTAGGTCAACAAAAACGGCCCGGCCCGCCGCTCCCCCTCGCAACTGCAGCGGTGCACGGGCGCAAATCCAGGTCGTGGCAAAACGCCGTCCTCCACGGCTTTGGTGGCTGTATTCGTTAACAAAAGATCTTTTAAGGGCCATAACAATGTACTGGCTACTATTTTGCAACTCGGAACTCCTCGGAACAAGAATCATGCATAGCGCGTAAACAGGTTGGGACGTGCGGGCGCCTGTACCCGCAATCCTTTGCGGTAGATTGTGTGTTTGTTGCCAGGTCAGAAGATCGCAGCCGGGCCGAGTTGCCGGCGCCTCATCGAGCTGATCGGGAGTTAAACGTGTACAAGAAAGATAAAGGCAGGCATTCAGAACCACGACTCGCCGAAGCCCACGGCACAGAGCCCGCAGCCGTGGCCAGTGCCGGGCAGGCCGCTATCAAGTCCGCGCGCATTCTTGTCGTCAACGATGAACCCCATGTGCGCACCATGATTGCCGAGTCGCTCGAACGCCAGGGATCGACCGTCGTGCTGGCCGGCGGTGGGCGCGAGGCCCTCGAAGCGATTCAGCGCGACTACTTCAACCTGGTACTCACTGACATCCTGATGCCCGATGTCAATGGCATCCAACTGCTCGAAAGCATTCATGCGCTCAGGCCCAACCTTCCCGTCGTCATCGTCACCGCGGTCCACGATATCGCGGTCGCCATCGACGCCATGCGCCGCGGCGCATACGATTATCTCCTCAAGCCCTTCGCGCGGGATCAACTGCTCACTACCGTGGAGCGCGCTCTCAACCATCACCGCGCCCTCGAAGCATCCGAAAGTTACCACCTGAGCCTGGAAGAAATTGTCCGCGCCCGCACCGAGATGCTCCGCCACGCCCTGGAAGATCTCGAACATTCCTACGACATCACCCTCGAGGCGCTCGGCGACGCCCTCGACCTCAAGGATTCCGAGACCAAAGGCCACTCCAAGCGCGTCACCGCCTATGCCATCGCCCTGGCCCGCGCCATGGCCATTCCGCAGGAGGAAATCAAGATCATCGCCCGTGGCGCATTTCTCCACGACGTCGGCAAAATGGCCATCCCCGACGAAATCCTGCGCAAGCCCAGTTCCCTCACCCCCGAGGAACGGGAGATGATGCACGAGCACTGCACCCGCGGCTACCAGATGCTGCGCAAAATTCCCTTCCTCGCCGGCGCAGCCGAAATCGTCTTCTGCCACCAGGAGCACTTCGACGGTTCGGGCTATCCCAACGGCCTGCGCGGGCACGAAATTCCTCTCGGGGCTCGCTTGTTCGCCGTCGCCGACGCCCTTGACGCCATCACCAGCGACCGTCCCTATCGCTCCGGCAGCGATTTCGATTTCGCCCGCCAGGAGATCCTGCGCTGTTCCGGCACCCAATTCGATCCCGCCATCGTCGAGGTCTTCATGAAAGTCCCCAACGAACTCTGGCAGGAATTACGCTCCGAAATCAACGGCCACAATCATCGCCACTCCCACCTCGACGCGGTCAACGACTCCGGCATCTAGTGCAAATCTCCTATCGGTGCAGAGTGGTTTTGAAAGGGCACGGCTTCAGCCGTGCCGTAAGAAGTTGGGGAAAAAAGGGCTTTAGCCCCTGGGGGAGAATTCTTACTCTATGCATTTGGATATTTGCCTTAAGCCAACCCCAATCCCTCTGCGCCAACTGCCCATCGCAGCGTGGTGAGATTCGTGTCGTCGCGGATGCATTCTTGCGGAGCAACCAGGAGCCTCCGGGCATCTTTAGTCCTGGCGTAGAACGACGATCTTGCCGATTCGCCGCCCTTGCCCCAAAGGGGCAATCGAAAATAGCCCAGGGTGAACCCTGAGCGGAGTCGAAGGGGAAACCCTGGGAACCCTACCCTCAAAGACCTCTGCGCCCCGGAGGGGCGCTGCGAAACCAAACAAGACTCTACGCCGATAGAATATCTGCCTTGAGGCCCATGAAAGAGCCGCCACACATCCGAGCCATCCGCCCCGGCCACACCCGCAAAAAGATGCCCGCATTTTTTTCGCATGTGGTCAAAACAGGACCGACACCTTTCCCAGCACGGTGTACAATGGAGCCAGATGTCCTCTAGGTCAGAACCGCAGGGGGACAGGAACGGCGGACCATAGGCCGTTCTGCACATTCTGCCCCATAGGCAGCCGGCTCGCTGAAGGTGGCGCACACCGTGCGTCCCAACAAGCGGACACTGCGTTACCTTTCGTTACCCCGTTCTCTAGTCTGCGGCTTTCCCCACGCCACTCAAGGCCGGCGGCTTTCCAAACTCTGCCGGCTTCGCAGTGGGCCTTTTGATGGCAGTGCAGAAGGCGCCGCGCAAAGCGGCTGCGGAATCTGTGTCTCCTCGAAGCTCGCGCACAGCAGCTCTTCCGTCACCAACAAGCCATCCGAGGATAACCTTCCCCGACCCATCAACTGCGAAATTGCTTGCTCCGAAGATGCTCCCCGCGCCGTCCGTTGCAGAACCGCTCAGTCGTGCAGCACCACATTCAATAGTGATTTATTCACGCGAATCCCGCCGTTATATTCGATAAATCCCAGCTTGCGGAATCGGTTCATAAACAGGCTGACCCGCGAACGGGTTGTGCCCACCATCTCGGCCAGCGTCTCCTGCGAAATCTTGGGAATCATCGGTTCCGCCTCGCCCGGCTGGCCAAACTCCGCCATCAGCAGCAGGATCCGCGCCAGCCGCTTCTCGCTGGAATTGAAGAGCTGATCCACCAGGTCGGCCTGAATGCGCATGCTCCGCGCCAGCATAAACCTGAGAAAAAGATCGCTGAAGGAATTTTCCTCGTGGATGGCGCGCATCATCTCCACGCGCTCGATCTTGAGCGCCGAGCAATCGGCCATTGCCGTGGCCGTTGCCAGCCGCAAGCCCGGCGTGCCCGCCAGCGACTCCTCGCCCACAAAATCGCCCGTTTTGAGCAGCGCCAGAGTCGCCTCTTTACCCGTCTTTGAGATGACGGTCAGCTTCGCCTGTCCACTTTGCAGATAAAAAACGCAATCGGACGGCTCCCCCTGGACGAAAAACGTCTTCCTCGCCTTTACGGTGACGACCTTCCGTCCCAATCCTCCCTTGGCCAGAAACTCCGCGGGGTCAAACCCGTCTTTCCTTCCATTTGCCATCGCGGTGGCTTTCTCCTGTTGAATCCCGCCTGTTCCCACTCATCCGCCCTCCCGACGCCCGGACTCGCCATCGCTGGTGAGCCGAAATAGACCAACTGCGTTCCCATTTTTCGCCAAAAAATCGAAAAAATCTGTTCTCTTTTGAACACCGCGTCAAGAAATCTTCAAATAATCAAAACAGATTTCGATTCCAATGAAAAACGAGCCCCTCCGCGCTGATCACATTGACGGCCCGGCCTCACGACGCGCGCCTCGTCCCCACAAGCCGCGCCGACTTCTAACTGATCCGCAAGCATCGGGATTTCAGGCTGGAAGTTTGGTAGCGCGCACTCCCCGCGGCTTTTCCGCCGCCTTCAGTGCCTGCCGCGCCAACGCCCGAAAGGTCTTCCGCAACTCCGGCGGGCTGTCAACCACAATTCGCCGGCCCATGCTCAGCAGCGTCGCGGCAATCATCTCCAGCCGGTCGCGTCCGCAGCGCACGCGCGTTCCGCCGCCTTCCTCCTCGAGCGCAACTCGCAACGGCATAAAGCCCTGCCGCGCCTCGTCGATAGGCATGTCGATCCACACATCGATCTGGTATTCGGACTGAGCGAAAGGCATGCTGGTGCGCAGGTGTTCTCGCGCATCGAATCCTGCGGGCCGGCGAAAGCTTCCGGCGCCGGACTCAAGGTTCGACACGCGATCCAGACGGAACGTGCGCAGCGCTCGCCGCCAAAGACAATATCCAATCAAATACCAGCGCCCGTCGGTGTGCACCACTGCGTACGGTTCGATCTGCCGTCGCGTAGCAGTCCCGTCTTGCGCCCGATAATCAAACCGGATGCGCCGGCCCCTGCGGATGGCCGACGCGGCGCGAATCAGACATTCCACCGATGTCGTCACAACCCATGGGCCTGGCTCGATGGCCACCACGTCCTCCACCGTCCGGATGCTTTCACGCAGCCCCTCGGGCAGCACCCGCTCCAGTTTTTTGAGCGCTCCCTCAGTGGCCGGGGCAAATGCCGAAAGGCCCACCTGGCGCAGCGAATGCAACCCCAGCGAAAGCGCAAACGCCTCCTCATTGGTCAGCAGAAGCGGAGGCAGCCGATAGCCCGGTCGCAAGCGATACGCCCCGCCCACGCCCCGCGAAGACTCGACGGGAATCTTCAGATCCTTCAGCCGCACGATGTAGCGCTGCACCGTGCGCAGGTCCACTTCCAGCCGTTCAGCCAGCTCCGCTCCGGTCACATGGTCGCGCGCCTGCAACACCTCCAGCAATGTCAGCACGCGCATGATCGGGTCATACATTAGAACCCCAGGGCATCGCAGTTTTTATCCTCTATTTAATTTACGACAGATACTGTCGGGAATTGCAGCTAATCTCACGATTGAGCCCTGAAGGGCCACATGGAGGTTTTGGTATGACAACCGCAACAGCAACCGTAAATGTGATCTCCGCCGAAGATCTGCTTAAGAACTGGCAAGGGCACCGCGCGCTCACCCGCCGCACGATCGAGGCCTTCCCTGAAGACAAGCTCTTCAACTTTTCCGTGGGTGGAATGCGGCCCTTCGCTGTGATGGTCTCGGAGTTCATCGGCATGGCAGTGCCCATCCTCGACGGCGTGGCCACCGGCAAATGGACTGAGTACAGCGGCGGCCCCAAGCCCACCACAAAGACCGAAATTCTTGCGCTCTGGGATCAGCAAACCAAAGAACTCGATGCGAGGTTCCCCACCATTCCTCCCCATCGCTTCGCCGAAGTTGACACAGCCTTCGGCCAGTGGACCATGCCGGGAATCGCGATGATTCAATACGCGATCGACAACGAGATCCATCATCGCGGCCA
>CAVXOO010000258.1:0-4097 GCA_963762945.1 uncultured Acidobacteriaceae bacterium
GGGTTCGGCCGAGCAACTGCGCGCGGGTGTGAGCCTGATCGTCAAGCAGATGGAAGAGGCTCTCGAGAAGATGCAGGTGCGCGCCATTCCCGCGCTGGGCGAGGAGTTCGATCCACGCGTGCACGAAGCGCTGGGAACGGTGCAGCGCGACGACATACCCGACCAGCATGTGGCCGAAGAGATCCGCCGCGGTTACAAGATCCGCGAGAGGCTGCTGCGTCCGTCGCTGGTGCGCGTGGCGCACAATGCGAAGCAGGTGAACGAATAAAGCAGCTTCTAGCTCCTAGCTTCTAGCCGCTAGCTTCACCGTTCAACAGTCAGCTTTCAGTTTTTCACGCAGAGGGAGCTGACGAAATGGGACAAGGACGGACATTCGAGAGTTCAACTGCGGCAGCTAGTAGCTAGGGGCTAGAAGCTAGAGGCTGATTCGAAGGCAATGGGTTCTAATACAAGAGTGAGCAAAGCAGATTACTACGAAGTGCTGGGCGTTGCGCGCGACGCCAGCGATCAGGAACTGAAAAGCGCGTACCGCAAGCAGGCGCTCAAGTTCCATCCTGACCGCAATCCCGGTGACCACGCGTCCGAGGAAAAGTTCAAAGAGGCCAGCGAGGCCTATCAGGTGCTGAGCGACGCCGACAAGCGCGCGGCTTACGACCGCTTTGGCCACGCGGGATTGGGCGCGCAGGGTTTTTCTGGCAGCCCGTTTGGCGGCGCCGTGGACCTGGGCGACATCTTCGGCGATTTGTTTGGCGAGATGTTCTCGATGGGCGGCGCTCAACGTGGAGGTTCGCGCGGCCAGCGCCAGCAGCGCGGCGACGATCTGCGCTTCGACCTGACGATCAAATTCGAAGACGCGATCTTCGGCATGGAAACGGAAGTCAAGATCCGGCGGCTGGAGACGTGCGGCGCGTGCAAGGGCCAGGGTAGCGCGTCCGGCCGGGGCCCAAGCGTTTGCAGTCAATGCCAGGGCCACGGGCAGTTGCGCTATCAGCAGGGATTTTTCTCGGTGGCGCGCACCTGTGTGGCCTGCGGCGGCAGCGGCGCAGTCATCAGCGATCCGTGCTCGGCGTGCCGCGGAGAAGGCCGCGCGGCCGCGGAAATCAAGCTGAAGGTGAAGGTGCCGAAGGGCGTGGAAGAGGGAACGCGCATACGCTACGGAGGCGAGGGCGACGCCGGCCGCCGCGGCGGACTCAAGGGCGACCTCTACATTATTCTTTCCATCCGCGCGCACGATTTCTTCGAGCGTCACGGGCACGATCTCTATTGCGTGCTTCCCATCAGCTTTCCGCAGGCGGCCTTGGGCGCAGAGTTCGAGATTCCCGGCATCGATGGCGCGATCGAGATCAAGATCCCCGAAGGCACGCAAAACGGCCGAGAGTTGCGCGTGCGGGGGCGCGGCGTGCCCTACCTGAACGAGAGAGGCACCGGAGACCTGGTCGTCAAGGTCTTGGTGCAGATTCCGCGCAAGCTGAGCCGCGCTCAGCGCGAGCTGGTGACGCAACTGGCTGAGACCATGACCGTAGACAACAAGCCTGCCTCGCCGGGCCTGCTCGAGAAGATGAAGGATTTGTTCAACTGAGAGAAGCAGGGGCCAAGGGAACAAGGGAACAAGAAAACCGGGCCCCGGCATTCAGCGACAGCCTTGGAGCAAACTCCATTACATGTCTCTTCAGATCTTCCAGGGATTGACGACCCGCACGCCGGCGGCACGAAACGGCGCTGTGTCGCGGGTTGCTACGGCAAATCCGTGGACAGCGGCGATGGCGGCAATTTGGCAGTCGGCCGGTGAGATGGAATAACCCTTTGCTGCAGCTCGACTCCCCAAAAGGGCAAAGGCAACCGCTGCCTCCCGGTCGAAGGAAAGAAAACGGTCCTCGAAAAGCCTGGCCTGCAGTGCGCGCATGGCCTGTTCCATTCCGAGTTTTCGCTTACCTGCTGGGAGAAGTGCAATTCCGATCAGGACTTCAGACAATACGGTTGCAGCGAGGTAGAGCGTCTCTGGGTCCTGCGCGTCGAGCCATTGGGTAACTGCCGGGTCAGCGAGGGGCTTCAACGGTTCGGAGATGACGTTTGTATCTAGAACGATCATTCGAACTTTGCTGCTTCGATGGGCTTGCGATCGCGCTTGTAGTTAAGTTCGATGCCGCCATAGCGGCGGCCAAAAGCCGCCAACTCCGAGCCGATCTTGAGCCTTGGCTTCGGCAAGACAGTCTCTTCAAGAATCAGGCGGATTTCAGCTTCTGTGCTGCGCCCATTGCGGGCGGCGCGCAGCTTGAGAGCGCGATGAGTCTTCTCGGGAAGATTGCGGACGGTGACGGCTGCCATACGATTTCGCTCCTCTGTGCTCTGCTGTCGATGATAGCATTCCGCAAGCAATGATATCAATCCCATCCGTCTTTCAATTCGCCGACGGAGCCTGGCGGCGATCCCCAACAAGAGGCCGATACCGCCGGCGAAGGACCCGAACGAGAAGGATTTGAGGGGAGAGTTGGTGGAGCTGAGCGGGATCGAACTTGAGCCGTTTTGCGGGCGTATGAGCCCGCAGGCGAAATCCTGAGCGCAGCGAAGGACCTGCCGGACAAGCCGCATAGAACGAAGAGAAAAAGTTGGGGAATTGGTGGAGCTGAGCGGGATCGAACCGCTGGCCTCCTCGTTGCGAACGAGGCGCTCTCCCAGCTGAGCTACAGCCCCACGACTCTCTCCATCTTAGCAGCGAGGTAACATTTGGGAAAGAGGGTGCTGGGCAGGGCATTCCAGCGTGCGCCCAGTCGCAGCATCGGCACAACTTTGGGACCATATCGGGACGCGAGAAACAGATCCTCCGCGCGCGAGCGCTGAAGGTGGAGAGTTATGACCAATCCAGCAAATGCCGACCAGCCAGAATGCTGGCCCGCGCTGCCGCTCGATTCCTGGCGGGAGACCTGCGCCACGCTTCACATGTGGACCCAGATCGTGGGAAAGGTGCGGCTGCGGCTCACGCGGCTGGTCAATCACTGGTGGAATGTGCCACTGTATGTGACAGCGCGCGGACTCACAACTTCGAATATGCCTTACGGCGTTCGATCCATCGAGCTGCGATTCGACTTTGTGGCGCATCGGCTGGTGCTCGAGTGCAGTGACGGATTGGTCAAAGAGATGCCGCTTCGTCCCATGGCGGTCGCCGACTTCTACCGGGAATTTATGGAAATGCTGCGCTCGGCAGGAGTCGAGGTCAGCATTTGGCGCATGCCGGTGGAGATTCCCGATCCCATTCCCTTCGACGAAGATAGGGTCCATGCCGCGTACGACGCGAAGCGGGTAGAGACTTTCTGGCGCATTCTGCTCTCAGTGGATGCGGTCTTCCATCAGTTTCGCTCGGGATTCATCGGCAAGGCGAGCCCGGTGCATTTCTTTTGGGGAAGTTTTGACCTGGCGGTATCGCGTTTTTCAGGAAGGCGCGCGCCGGAACGGCCCGGCGCGGACAGCATGACACGCGAAGCATATTCACATGAGGTGAGCAGCGTAGGATTCTGGCCCGGCAGCGGCAGCATGAGCGGTCCAGCGTTTTATTCGTACGCCGTTCCCGCGCCCGAGGGATTCAAGGAAGCGCGCGTGCGTCCGGATCGAGCGCGATACGATGCAGGACTCGGCGAATTTCTGCTTTCATACGACGATGTGAGAAATGCGGAATCGCCGAGCGCTGAGCTGCTGGCATTTTGCGAGAGTACCTACGAGGCCGCGGCAGAGCTGGGCAAATGGGATCGGCTGGCTCTGGAGCGGCAGTAGCGCGCAACGAAAAAGGTAAAGGGCCGGGACGAGATCCCGGCCTTTTTTGTCGCTCTGCTAAGTCCAGACCACCTAGACCCAGAGCCGACGCTTGCCTGCCTCATTGAATACGCGGAGGCGCACATTGAATGGGGTGAGGCTCAATCTGCGGTTCACCCTCGGATTCCCATGCGGTCGATTCAAGTTTCCCAATTCTGATCGCCTCACTCCAGAGTTTGTCGGCGTCTATTTTTCCAGTGCTCGTCCCCTCAACCGGGCTACAAGCTCGCCAACCACAGGAACTGAAACGTAAGCAACTTCAGTTCGAGTACGACGTAAACGAACGGAGATGG
>CAVXOO010000259.1:0-9670 GCA_963762945.1 uncultured Acidobacteriaceae bacterium
TCTGACACTTCGTGCTCTTGAAACATTAGCTGTCCTCGCGGCAAACCGCGCGCTTGCATTCGATCCCCAATAAAACCGCTCCTATTCAGCATAGCGGTATCTCCTGGGGCCGAAGTGCTCTTCGCGCATGCCGAGGCGGCCCATGAGCACGTAAGCCGCAATGAGAATAGCCGAGCAAACCGGCCAGCGCAGCCAGCCCTCGCCCATGAAGCGCCAAAGCGCGGTGACGAAAAGGTTGAGCAGGGTGAAGGGCAGAACGAATTTCCAGGCGAAGTTCATCAGCTGGTCTTGGCGCAGGCGGGGCAAGGTGCCGCGCATCCAGATGAAGACGAAGATGGAGAGCATGACTTTGGAAAAAAACCAGATCCACGATGGAATGAATTGGAGAAAGGAGAGCGGCGCGGACCATCCGCCCAGGAAGAGCGTGGTGCCGAGGCCGGAGATAGCGAACATCGCGAGATACTCGCCGAGAAAGAAGAGCGCGAACTTGAAGCCCGAATACTCGGTGTGATAACCCGCAACCAATTCCGATTCGCCTTCGGGCAAATCGAAGGGCGAGCGGTTGGTTTCTGCCGTGGCGGCGATGGCATACATCACGAATCCGGCCAGTCCCCAGGGCGTGAAGATGTACCAATGAGGAAAGATACCGGTGTACTGATCTTGCGCGGCGATGATTTTGGGCAGCGAGAGGGAGCCCGAGATCATGACTACGGAAACGGACGAGAGCAACAGCACCACTTCGTAGCTGATCATCTGGGCTACGGCGCGCATGGCGCCGAGCAGCGAGTATTTGTTGCGGCTGGACCAGCCGGCCATAAAAACGGATAGCTCGGTGGCTGCGCCCATGGCAAAGAAAAAGAGCAGGCCCGCGTCCATATCGACCAGCACCATGTTGCGGCCCATGGGCAAAACGGCAAAGCCCATGAAGACCGCGACCACGAGCACGAGCGGCGCAAGAAAATGTACGGATGCATTGGCGCTCAAGGGAACAATGTCTTCCTTGGTGAGCGACTTGATGCCGTCAGCGATGGGCTGCAAGAGACCGTAGGGGCCGACGCGGTTGGGACCGAGACGATTCTGAATGCGAGCCAGGCCCTTGCGCTCAAAGACCGTGGTGAGCGCGAAGAGGCCGGGAAAAATGCAGACGATGGCGATGACGCCAAGCACTACAGCGGCCGCGGGACGGAGCGCAGCAGGCAAAAAACCGATGAGCCAGTCGCGGAGAATAATGAATATTTGATCGAGATTGGTGAAGAAATGCGTGTTCGCCATCGGCTAGCTTCCTCCTCCGGCGGGTGGTGCGGGTGCAGCTGCCTTTTGTGCGGCGGCTGCGGCCGCGGCCTTCGTCTTGGCTTCCGTCTTTGCTTTCTCGTCGGCCAGGCGCGCGTCGACTTCCAAAGCCTCGGTGGGATGAATCGAGTGATAATACTCGTTCGATCTGGACAACTGCTTGCGATCGTAGAGCAGGCCGCCGAAACGATCGGTGGTGGCAAGCTCGAACTCGTTGTCCATCTTGATGGCTTCGAAGGGACAAACTTCCACGCAGATCTGGCAGCTCATGCAAACCGAAACATCGATGTCGAAACGCTCAGGGTAAAACTGCGGCTTGCCCACGAAATCCGGCTTCTTGTCTTTGCTTTTTTCAATATAGATACACTTGGGCGGGCATTCTTTCTCGCAGATCTGGCAGGCTACGCAGCGCATACCGGCCTGCCAATCCGCTCCGTCGTAGACGAGGAAGGGAAAGACGCGCGCGTTTTCGACGGTGGGGATCCGTTCCTCCGGATACTCGACCGTCGTCATCCGCTCTTTGGAGACGTAGCTACCGAAGAAATTCTTCGCCGTCTCCGCCATTCCCTTTAATATGCCTTCGCCCAGCAACTCCGGTTCCTCCGTGAGATTCTAGCTGCAGCTCCTAGCCGCTAGCTCTTTCGTTGCTACTCATACCTTCGCGAAAATCCGCGAACAGTTCCCTCAATTTATGCCAACCAGGAGTCAGCAGCCAGAAGCTGGCGGCTATCGGTCTACTTCTCCCAGCACAATATCCACGCTGCCAAAAATCAGCACCACATCGGCGACGTTTTGCCCGAGGCACATGTCTTCGAGAACCGTCAGGTTGATCAGGCTCGGCGGGCGCACGCGATAGCGATAGGGGTTCGGTCCGCCGTCGCTGATGAGATAAAAACCCAGCTCGCCTTTGGGCGCTTCAATGCGGCCGTATGCCTCGCCGGCCTTAGGCCGAAAGCCGCGAATCTTCGCCTTGGGGTCCATGATCGGCCCGGCGGGAATATCGGGGAGCGCCTGCTCGAGAATGCGGATCGATTCGCGCATTTCGAGGACCCGCATCATGTAGCGGTCGTAAACGTCGCCACGGTCGCCCAGCGGCACGCGAAATTTGAAGCGATCGTAGATGCCGTAGCGGTCGACTTTGCGAATGTCGTAATTGACGCCTGAGGCACGCAGCATGGGACCGCTTACGCCTGCGTTCACGGCCAGATCGGGTTTCAGAATGCCTACGCCCTGAGCGCGCGCCATGAGAATTTCGTTCGACGAAAGCAGCGCTTCGAATTCGTCGACAAACTGGGGCAGGCCGGCGACCACTTTGCGCGCCGCGTCGAGCCAGGCCGGGGAGACATCCACACGGCAGCCACCGAAGCGCATGTAGTTGCACATCATGCGCGAGCCGGTGAGCGATTCGAAGAGATCGAGGATCTTCTCGCGCTCCTTGAAGGCATACATGAGCGGAGTGCCGCTTGCACCCATCTCCTGAATCAAAAAGCCGATCGACGAGGCGTGATTTTGCACGCGTGTGAGCTCGGCGAGAATGACGCGTATGTACTGGGCGCGCTCGGGAACCTCGTGAGGGGCGAGTTTTTCGACGGCCAGTGCGTAGGCCCAGTTGTTGGTGAGCGAGCAGAAGTAGTCGAGGCGGTCGGTGTAGGGCATCGACCCGAGATACGAGGCGCCTTCGGCGATCTTCTCGTGATTACGGTGCAGGTAGCCGAAGACCGGCTTGAGGCGGATGACGCGCTCGCCGTCGAGGGCCACGTCCATGCGGAAGACGCCGTGCGTCGAGGGATGATGCGGCCCCATGGCGACTTCGAGAAGCTCGCCTTCGCCGTCGGGCTCGATCACCGGCGGGCGGTTCCAGCCGTCGAGTCTCTCCGGGTTGGTTGCAACTACAGTCATCGAATCCTTTTTCGTGAAGCGTGGACCGTGAACCGTGGACCCTGAACCGTGGGCCGTCACACCTGATCTCTGATCTCTGTTCTCTGATCTCTGCTTTGGTGATCCTGTGCGCGCTTGAGCACTTGATCGTGCGGGGTGGGCTCGTATTCGTAGTCGTCGGGCTCCACGTAATCCTTGCGCATGGGATGGTCTTTGAATCCCTTCCACATCAGAAGGCGGCGCAGGTCCGGGTGGCCGGTGAAGACGACGCCGTAGAGATCGAAGATCTCGCGCTCCTGAAATTCGGCCGCGCGCCAGACGGGCGTGACGGAGGGCAGCTCCACCTGGTCGGTGCGGTTCACGGTCTTCATGCGAAGTACTAACGGGCCGTGTTTTTTTGCGATCGAATAGAGGTGATAGACAACCTCAAGACAGCCGGGCTCGATGCGCCGACGGGTCTCTTCGACGGTTTCTTCCACGGATTGATCGATTTTCCCTTCAGGCCCGTTCAACGGTCTTCGTCACCTGACGCGTTACTTTCACCTTTTCTGCGATCTCTTTGTCGGGCCAATCGATGCCGGTGACGTTCGAGAGGAAATCGAAGGCGAGATCGGCGTCGTCGCGCAGAAAGGTGGCCACGGCGATGGCGCTGTCGGGCCGAAGGCGCAGCGAGTGCTCCGCGGCCGGGCCGGGATTGTGCACAAACTCCACGCCTGCGCCGGGAACCGCCGCTTCAATCGCCGATTTGATCTCTTCGACAGTCTTCATTTCAGTTCACAGTTCTTAGTTCGTAGTTCACAGTTGTCAGCGTTCAGTTCTCAGTTATCAGCCGCGAGTCTCTTTCTGTTCCCTGTTCCTTGTTCCCTCAATCTGCACTGGCCAGACGCCCTGATTCGAGGTTGGCTCCAGGTCGTGCTCACCTTGATCCGGCACCGGGAATTCGCCCTGAGCATCGGCGTCGAGATAGCGCGGGCGGTCCGGACCGGTGAGATGCTGGCCATCAATTTTCTTTTGCAGCGCGATGAAGGCCTGGATCAGCGCCTCGGGCCGCGGCGGACAGCCGGGTATATGAACATCGACGGGAATGTAGCGGTCGATGCCCTTGAGCACGTTGTATCCCTGCTTGAACGGGCCACCGGAGATGGCACACGCACCCATGGCGATGACGTAGCGCGGCTCGGCCATCTGGTTATAGAGGCGGACGACTTGCGGCGCCATCTTCTTGGTCACGGTGCCGGAGACGATCATCAGATCGGCCTGTCGCGGCGAGGGGCGAAAAACCTCAGCGCCGAAGCGGGCCAGATCGTAACGAGCCATGGTGGTGGCGATCATCTCGATGGCGCAACAGGCCAGGCCAAACTGCATGGGCCAGACGGAGCTGCGGCGGCCCCAGTTGTAGATCTCCTGGAGGGTCGTGACGACGACGCCCTGCTTGCCGAGTTCGATCTTGAGATTCTGCTCCATTGGTCGCTTCGCTCCCAGGGTTCAGGTTTCAGGTGTTAGGTTTCAGAAACGCCTGAATCCTACCATCAGCTTCATCCCGATCACTTGCCCTTGTCGCCTTGCCCTTTCCTCTCGGCTCTTGCCTGCGAATTCCTGCGCGGCGCGCTGATGCATAAGGTAGTGGCACCTGACACCTGGCACCTGAAACCTGACAGCTGTTTTCAAGCCCACGTCAACACGCCCTTGGCCCAGGCCCAGGCCAGGCCCTCGACCAAAAGCAACACAAAAACCAGCATGGCTGCGCAGGCCGCCGCGCCGAGCCCTGTAAACGCCACCGCGAACGGCAGCAGAAAGACCGCTTCCACGTCGAAGATGAGAAAGATGATGCCATAGAGATAGTATGCAGAGCGAAATTGCACCCAGGCATCGCCTCTGGAAACAAGGCCGCACTCGTAGATAGCATTCTTGATCGGGTTGGGCTTGGGCGGCGAAAATACCCGCGCCCAAAGCCAGGCCAGCCCCAGCGGAGCCAGGCCAAAGCCCAGCGCCGCGACAAACAAAACTGCCAAGGAAAAGTATGGACTTAAAGCCATGTGGGAAAGAAAGTCTTTCTATTTCAAGCTACCAGTTTGGGGCCGGTTTTGGCGATGAGTTCGGGCTTTTTCTTACCGTTCAGGTCTAATTTTGCACCGTTGATCTCATCTTGTGAGCCGTTGGCTGGCGGGACGACGCCGTAGCGGCCTTTGTCTGATTAGTTGAGAGAGGAGGGCGGAGGTTCGTGTTTCCCACATCTCAAAATCGAGATGTGGGGCACCCGGTTGACTCGCTGACTTGTTCGCTCGCTAATCGTCTTCGCCGGCAGAGCTCTTTTGGCGAACCTTCAACATTGCCGGCACCGGTGCGTTGCCCATGGCGTCCTTCCAGAGAATTACGTTGAGCTTTTCCGCGGGGGCGCGGTCCTCGTGGCTGAAGTCCATCTTCATGCTGGCATTTGCGCCGACGGCATTCTTGGCGTTGGCGGTATAGATCAGGCCGTTGTCGCGGTTCGAATAGTCGGCGTCGTAAGGAGGCTGGTCGCCGGGACCGGTGAAGAGCGAGGAAATGAGGGACGAGAAGGCGTCGTTATTGTTCATGGGCGGCAGGCCGAGCAAGGTTTCCATGGTGCGCACGACGCTGACCGTCGAATAGAAACGGGAATCGACGAAAGGCGCGCCGCCGGGGCTGTGCGGGGAATATTTGCTGACGACGAGTGCGATGCTGCGGTGTGCGTCCACGTGGTCGGCGCCGTTTTGCGCGTCGTCTTCAAGGACGAAGAAGGCGGTGTCGTCCCAGTAGGAGGAGTGGGAGACGGCTTCGATGGCGCGGCCAACGGCGAGATCGTTATCGGCGACGGAGGATTTGGGAGTGGGACCGCCGGGGCGCGTTCCCGCGGTGTGATCGTCGCCGAGGCGCAGTTGGATGAAGCTGGGCATGGTGTCGTTGCCCTGGTCGCGGCCGGCTACCCATTGGTTCAAGTGGCGGAGAAATATCTCCACGCGAATCTGGTCGGGAACGGCTAGGTTGAAATCGGGCGATTCCGGCGCGAAGTGGCCCGCCAACTCGGGCTTGGTGGCCGTGTTGGCGGCGATGAGCGGGATCGGCCAGGGCCACTTGTTCACGCCGCCGCCCCACTCGGCGGGCAGCGGCTCGCCGGGAGCGATCTTTGGGTGCGCGCAGCGGGGCCCGGCCAGCATCGGTCCGAGCGTGGAATCGGCGACCTTCTCCTCGCCGCAAAACGTGGTCGAGATGAATTCGCCGAAGTGGTAATAGGTTTTGCCGTGCGCGGCCAAATTGCCCCAGAGATAGCCGCTGGCCGGCTCATTGACGTCGGGAATCTTTTGCAGCAGCGGATAGCCGTCAGCCACCACGCCCTCGTAGTCGTAGCTGCGTTGCTCGCCGCGATAGTTTATGGGCCAGGTTTTTTCGAGATAGTCCGTGCCGATGGCGGCGTTCGACCAGACGTGCCCGTCGCCCGAGACTTCGCCAGAGTCGAAGAAGTTGTCGAGCACGCCGAACTGGAGGGCCAGCCTGTGCTCGTTGGGCGTGATGGATTGGCCGTACATGGCCCACTTTGGCTCGCCGTTGCCTACGGGTTTGCCGTTTTGCTCGAGATCGCCGAGGATCTGATCGTAGGTGCGGTTTTCTTTGATGATGTAGATGACGTGCTTGATTGGGTTTTGCGCGCCGCCGGCGAAGACGATCTTCTCCTCGGCGGCTTTCATGCGATTCAAAGTGAGCGCGATTTCGGTCCAGTTGGGAAGATTGCTTGCGATCTCGCTCTCGTCGAGTGTCGCAAGAGAACCGTAAAGTTCAGTTGCGATGTAGGTGCTGGGACGGTGGCGGCTCTCCGGTTGCGACGCGACGATCTTTTGCGGAAAGTCGTTGGGGCCGGCGCCCTTGCCCTTGTCGGTTGCGAGATACAGTTTGCCGCCGGAGGGTGAGGCGATGAAGGCCATCGAGATTGGCATCCATTCCGTGGGGATGAAGCCGTCAGGCTCGACCATGCCGGTCTTCGCGATTTTTGAGGTGAGCTTGTGGGTATCGAATACGGCCACGGAATCCGTGCCCATGTTGGCTACATAGAGACGGCTGCCGTCGCCATCGGTCGCGAGAGCCACCGGCTCCGCGCCGAAGTAGCTTTGGCCGGGCAGACGGGTGTCGAAGTAGCCCTTCACGGAAAAGTGCCGAGCGCTCACATTGACGGCGACGACGGCGTCGCGATTGGCGAGGGCGACGTAGAGGATCTTCTCGTCGGGCGAGAAGACGAAGGCGCAGGGATGGGTTCCGGCGGCGACGGGGCTCGCTGGCTTGAGCAGAGCCAGCTTGCGCGCTACTGTTTTGCGAATAAGATCGAGTTCGACAATCTCCGAGGCGTTCCAGAGGGCGACGAAGGCGCGCTTTTCGTCGCGCGTGACGGCGAGCGCGATGGGATAGGTCGCGGGCACGGCGTCGTTTTCAGAAAGATCGAAGCGCTGTTCGATCACGCCGGTGGTTGCATCGAGAAGCACCGCGTCGTCGGAGAGATTCTCGGCGACGAGCAACTTTTCGTGACCGGGTGCGCCGAGAACCGCAATCGCTGCCGGGTAGGGCACGGCGTCGCTGCTCTCCGCTCCTTCAGACAGGCGAGTTTTGCGGCCCTGGGGCAACGGCGCGACCGGTAGAGGAATCAGGCGCTCGGGCGCGAGTTTGCCGGCGATGAAACTGTAGACCGCAATGCCACTTCCCGTGTCACCTTGCCCTGTGCCTTTGGGATCGGTGAGCGAGGCCATGCTCGCGTAGAGGTGGCTGCCGTCGCGGCTGAAGGCGAGGCCGGAGTAGAGTGTCTGATGCGCGTAGAGACCGGTGCGCGGCTCAGGAAAATCAGTGAGCGTCCCGGTTTGCGTGTCGAGGACCGAGAACGATTGATCGTATTCGGACTCGTAGGTTCCGTAGCCGGCGTTGACGGTGACCACGTATCGGCCGTCGGGCGAAACGGCCATCGCGATGGGCAGGCCGTTGATGCGCTGTGGGTGGCCCGGCGCTTCGGCGATCAACTGCTTGCTTGAGGGCAGGTCGATGACTGGCGCGGGAGTTTGCGCGGAAAGATGCGCGGCAAAAAGATAGATCGCGGCGGCGAACGAAAGCGATGAGAATTTCGCAGACATGAAGTGCGGCCCTCGAATTCATTGGACAGTTTATCGATGAATGCGAGATGAAAATTGCTGGGCTCGCACGCAGGGGCTAAAGCCCATCCTCACCTGGCGGCGTTTATGGCACGACTAAAGTCGTGCCCTGACACTTCGTGCTCCGGAGGGAAAGTCCTTTCGCAGCCTGTGAAGGGCACACAGGAATTCTGGCGGCGTGGACGCCGCCAGTACAGCCGGTCTGGAGACCGGCGCTACTATCGTACTTCGTCGCTACAATCACACTGCCGCGAGCGATTCCTTGAACAGTTCCCTGCCCCGCGCCATGGCGCGTTCGTCTAGTTCGACCCAGCGCGGATTTTTGATCAGGCAGCGCAAAGCCGCGGCGATGCTGGCCTGGGGCAATGCTCCCGCGATCTCGAGCACCGCGCCCAGCATCACCATATTGGCAGCGCGCTTGTCGCCCAATGCATCGGCCAACTCAGTAAACGGAAGCGCGAGCACTTGCACGCCTTCACGCTTGCAATCGATTGGAAATTCTTGGCCGTTGTAGATGATCCAGCCGCCGGGGCGGACGGTCTTGTCGAATTTTCTGAGCGAGGGCTCGTTCATGGCCACCAGCACGTTGGGCGCGGAGACGAGCGGCGAATCGATGGACTCGCGCGAGAGCCGCACGTGACAGTTCGAGGTGCCGGAGCGCATCTCGGGCCCGTAGGACGGCAGCCAGGAAACTTCCAGACCCGCATCGAGGCCGGCTTCGGCCAGCATTTCGCCGAGCAGCAAGACGCCCTGGCCACCGAAGCCCGCGATGCGCACCTGTAAATCGACGGCTTGCTTGTTTGCCATCGCGTGGGCGTTGCCTTCGGGCAGATCCGCGTCGGCCACACCTAGAATGCGCGGCAACTCCGCGAGTGCGGGAGCGGGCTCCGGAGTTGGCGGGGCCGTTCTTTCCTTGGTGCGATCGCAGAATACACCCAGAGGAAAAGTCTTTTCCATCACGTCGCGCACCCAGTGTTGCGCCTCGACGGGCGTCTGCTTCCAGATGGTGGGGCAGGGCGAGAGCACTTCAATCAAACTGAAGCCAAGTCCCTTTACCTGATTCTCGACGGCGCGCTTGATGGCGTGAGAGGCTTTGGCAATCTGCTTGTTGTCGCCCAGGCCCACGCGCTCAATGTAGACCGGCGCTTCAAGCGTGGCCAGCAGTTCGCTGATGTGCAGCGGATAACCTTCGCTTAGGGCGTTGCGGCCGTTGGGCGTGGTGGTGGATTTTTGGCCAAGAAGAGTGGTGGGCGCGGCCTGGCCGCCGGTCATGCTGTAAATGGCGTTGTTGACGAAGATCACGGCAATGTTCTCGCCGCGATTGGCGGCATGCAGAATCTCGGCCGAGCCGATGGCCG
>CAVXOO010000260.1:0-8927 GCA_963762945.1 uncultured Acidobacteriaceae bacterium
CAAGATCCCCGTCGCCCTGGTAGCTGATGACCACGCTTCCCGGCCGGCTGCGCCGGATTGCCGTGGCCACGGCGGGGGCGCGGCCGTGTGCGGCCTGCACGTTGCCCACGTCGAAGTAGTAATAAGTGAAGACTCCGCAGCCCACAGGGCCGACCATGATGGTGCGGTCCTGCACGCCCAGCTCGTCGATGGCTGCGGCGAGCATTTTATGAACGTTGCCGTGGCCGCAGCCGGGACAGAAGTGCGTCTGATGCTGCAGCTCGCCCTTGCGCTCGTAGCGCTCGTAGAACGATTCGGCCTTACCGCGCGCGACGGCATATTCAAGTTCAGGCATGGGCCATCCGCTCCTCGCTGCGATTCTGGGGATTGAGAGTCTGCTTGCCAGAAGTGATTCCCTCGCGGCGCGCCAGTTCGCGCACGAAACGCAGCACTTCTTCGTGCGAAGGCACGTTGCCGCCCAGGCGATTCAGGAACTCGACGGGCCGCGAGCCGTTGATCGCCAGTTTCACGTCTTCGAGCATCTGCCCGTTGCTCATCTCCACTACGACGAAGAGCTTGGCGTTGAAGGCCAGGCGCTCAAACTGCACCACCGGGAAAGGATAGAGCGTGATGGGCCGCAACACGCCCACCTTGAGCCCTTCGGCGCGGGCCTCTGCAGTCACGGCTTTCAGAATGCGGCCCACGATGCCGTAGCCCACCAGCACAATCTCCGCGTCGGCTGCCGAAAACTCTTCGGCGCGGGCTTCGCGTTGCTCGGCGAGCTTGTACTTGGCTTCGAGCGCGCGCGAGTGCTTCTCCATCTCGTCGAAATCGATGTGCAACGAGGTAATGAGATTGCCGCGCGAGGCTGCCGTGCCGGCCACGGCCCACGCGGGCAGATGCGTCGGCGTAGCGGTTTGCGGAAACTCGACCGGCTCCATCATCTGGCCGATGAAGCCGTCGGCCATCACCATCACCGGATTGCGATAACGGTCGGCCAGATCGAAGGCCAGAGCCGTAAAGTCGGCCATCTCCTGCACGGAGTGGGGCGCCAGCACGATAGTGCGATAGTTGCCGTGGCCGCCACACTTGACCACCTGGTGATAATCGCTTTGCTCTGCGCCCAGGTTGCCCAGGCCCGGACCTCCGCGCGTGATGTCGGCGATCACGCAAGGCAGCTCCGCTCCGGCCATGTAGCTGATGCCTTCCTGCATCAGGCTGATGCCGGGACCGCTCGATGCCGTCATGGCGCGCACGCCCGCCGACGCCGCGCCGTACAACATATTGATGGCCGCAACCTCGCTCTCGGCCTGCACGTAGACGCCGCCGGTTTTGGGCATGAACTCCGCCGCCGCCTCGGCGATCTCGCTGGCCGGCGTAATGGGATAGCCGTAGAAGGCGCGGCATCCAGCCAGGATGGCGCTCTTGACGATGGCTTCGTTGCCCTTCATCAACTGTTTTTTCATGCGGCCGCTCCCTGTGCGGGCTTCGCGGCTTGCGGGCTCACCAGGCGCAACACCGTGATGGCGCCCGGCTCAGGACAGGCCAAAAAGCAAATGCCGCAGCCCGTGCAGCCGGAGCCCGCATAAAGCGCAGTGCGGTAGCCGTAGTGATTCAACCGTTCGCTGAGCGCGATCACCTTGGGCGGGCAGGCTTCGATGCACAGTCCGCAGCCTTTACACTCCTCTTCGTCGATCCGCAACCGGCCGCGATCTTGCTTTATTGCGTCGGTCATCCGCATTCTCTCCTCTGCCTGATTTACCGGCTCGCTCACGCGCTCCTCTATAACAGTACGCCCACCGGCTTGCGCTCCAGATAATGCGCGCGCACCGCAAAATCTTCGAGCTCGGCCCTGAAACGCGGCTCGGCAATCGCGATCAGCGCCTCGGCGCGTTCGCGCAGGGTCTTGCCGTGCAGATAGGCGATGCCGTGCTCCGTCACAACATAGTGCACGTCGGCGCGCGAAGTGACAACGCCCGCGCCCGGCTCGAGCACCGGCGCAATGCGCGAGACCGAGCCGCCGCGCGCCGTCGAAGGCAGTGCGATGATCGGCACGCCGCCTTTGGAGCGAGCCGCGCCGCGAATGAAATCGATTTGCCCGCCAAAGCCGCTGTAGGGCCGCGTGCCGATCGAGTCGGCGCAGACCTGGCCCGTCAAATCCACTTGCAAAGCTCCGTTGATGGCCACCATGCGATCGTTCTGCGCGACGACAAAGGGATCATTCGTATAACTGATAAGGCGAAATTCAAAGGCGGGATTTTCGTGGATGTAATCGAAGAGACGGCGGGTGCCAAGCACGAAGGAGAGCACAGCCTTGCCGCGGTGCAGCGTTTTGCGCTCGCCGTTGATCACGCCGGACTCCATCAGATCGATGACGCCGTCTGAGACCATCTCGGTATGAATACCCAGGTCGCGCTTGTCGCCAAGGCAATGCAGAACCGCGTCGGAGATGCCGCCGATGCCGGTCTGCAGCGTTGCTCCGTCGGGAATGAGCGAGGCTACGTTGCGCGCCACTTGCATGTGCAGTTCGCTAGGCGGCTCGGCGTGGAGCTCGAGCAGCGGCCGGTCGGTTTCAACGATCGACGTAATGCGGCTGATGTGGACTTCGGTGTCGCCGTGCGTGCGCGGCATCTGCCGGTTCACTTCGGCAATCACCACGGGCGCGCAACGCAATGCCGTCTGCGTGGAGTCCACCGTGTTGCCCAGGGTCACAAAGCCGTGCGCGTCCGGCGGCGAAACCTGCATCAACACCACGTCGAGCGGCAGCTCGCCGGTCTGGATGAGGCCTTCAATCTCGCTCAGAAAAATCGGCGTGTAGTCGGCGCGGCCATTACACACAGCCTCACGCACGTTCTCGCCCAGGAAGAGGCCGCGATGGCGGAAGTGGCCTTCGTACTCGGGGCGCGTGTAGTCGGCGGCGCCGAGCGTTTTCATGTGGATGATTTCTACGTCGCGCAGCTCGGGGGCGCGGGCCACCAGCGCATCGACAAGAGGCGATGGCGTTCCGCAGCTGGACTGGATCCAGATACGATCGCCGGAACGGACAGCTTCAAGCGCCTGAGCGGCGCTCATCTGCTTGCGCTGGTAATCCTCGGTCCAGGACATCTTAAGCCGCCTCGGCGGAGCCGCTTAGAACGCCGCGTCCGTCCAGAATCTTCGCTCGGCGCCGGTTGACTATGGGGCCTCAGGCGTGGTCGCGAAATTGCTCTAAACCGGCGTTATTCTGCGCTTTGGGAAAAGCGCGCCGCAGTGATGGGTGTCACCACGACCTTGCACGTTCGAGCCGGAATCCTGTATCGAAATTGGCGTCTTCTTCTGAAACAGTCAATCTATCGGCTGATTATTGCAGCTATGTTGCATTCATGCACTGAATGATCGCGAGGCCGCGCTTTTCCACGAAGCGATGCACGGAAATTGCGGAAGGCACATTTGAGAAAGATGTATTTCGACCGGGCGGAAGACGCCTTCAGTTTTCAGCCATTCACTTTCAACGAGCGCTGCTGGAGGGATTGGCCGTTTTAGCGAGCCCCTGCGGAGTGAAGTGAAGGGAAATCTCCTATTGGCGTAGAGTTGTCTGGCTTGATTCGCCGCGGCCCTCCGGGGCGCGACGGATTTTGAGGCCCGCATCCCCAGGGTTTCGCTGCGCTCCACCCTGGGCTATTTTCGATCGCCCCGCTGGGGCACGGGAGACGAGCTAGTGGGATCGTCGCTCTATGCAAAGAAGATAGATGCTCTAATGGCTGAGAGCTGACGGCTGAAAGCCCACCTCAGTTACTTTTGTTTGGGCTGTCGCTGCCAACGTTGGGCAGATCGAGCGCCACGAGGGCGAAACGGGTCTGGTCGTCCACGGGAGCCTCAAAGCCCACAATGTGTTGGTGGCGTTCGGAGCCGGCCTTCAACTGAAAGCCGCCTTCCCCGCTCTTGTAGCCGCCGGCGTCCACGTTCACGTGATTATGATGCCCGTCGTCGGCGCAGGTCAGGCCTTCGCTGGTCCGCGTAGGCGTGCCCACCGGCGCGTTGTCCTGGCAGGTGAGGACGTCGCCGTACCGCCCGAGCGCTTTCTTGTAAAACGCGGCCACCTGGTCCTTCTTGTCGTTCGATTCGTAGGAGACGGCGCGGACATGGACCTCCCACTCGCCAAAGCCCACATGCACGTCGGCCGACTCGTGGTTGTCGTGGTCCTTGACCATCTGGCTGCCGGGATACGCCGGCAGGCCGAGATCCGCGGCGGTGGTCTGGTCGGTATTCACATGGACGCCGCCGAAGGGAGTGTCCACCTGGACGTTCTTATCTTCGCCGTTAGCGCCCTTGTCCACGTGGATCCAGCATCCGGAAAGTCCGGCCGCCACTGCCAGGCAGGCAAGCACACCGGCCGCGTTCACAATCGGGTTTGTCCTCATGGCAATCTCCCCCCGGTCAAGTTATACGCCGCCGGGGCCCGAAAGGTTCCGGAGAAACGGAGGCACGCCGGTCAAGAGGCCGGATGGGACGTCAATCGAGGAGGGCTTGGGCCGGTCCGGACTCAGTGCTCGGGAGGTTTGTCTTCTTTGCTGCCAGTTGCGTAGAGGATAGAGAGTACGAACACCGCGAGGATGACGGAGACGACAACGAATGGGGAAGAGATGTGCATAGTGCAGGGCTCCTTGATATGCCCAGATTAACAGTGGACAGTGTGCAGTGAACAGTGATCCGCCGTCGGCTTTCCGCTTCGGGCTACTGGCCATTTGCTTCTTCGCCGTGATTTTGATGATGGCTGAAAGCTGAAGCCTGCGCTTTTTCTGTCCACTGTTCCGTGTTCACTGTTCACTGTTTTGCATAATCGACGCGGATTGTCAGAATCTCGTAGGGATGGATGGGTACTTTCACCGCGTCGCCCTCAACTGTGAGCGGGTCGCCTTCGGGCTGCTCCATTAGATTTGTGACGGTGGCGCTGGTTGCTCCGGGCGGCACGTGGAATTCCGCGGTGGTCTCCTTGCCGGCCCATTCATAGATGCGGAAAATCAGACCGTTGGCGTCTTCGGCCTTCTTCACGGCAGTGAGAACGACATTCTCTGGCGAGACTGAAGCGAAGGAGTGATCGGGAGGCAGCGAACCAGGGTGGGCCGTGGTGACGACGGCCTGCAGCGGGTAGTTGTACTCCCAGCCGTGGCGCACGGTGAGCGCGTCCTTCCAGGTTCCCGCGTGGGGATAGAGCGCGTAGTGGAAATGATGATGACCCTGGTCGGCGTCGGGATCGGGCCATGTGGGCGCGCGCAGCAGGGTGAGGCGCAGCACGTTGCCCTGGGCATCGTAGCCGTACTTGTCCTGGTTGAGAATGCTGAGGCCGTGGACCTTGCCGTTCGCGTCCGCGCCGGAGAGATCGGCCCAGCGCATGGCCGGAACTTCGAATTGCGCCTTCTCCCAGCTATTGTTGCGCGTGGTGGGCCGGTCGATGGTCCCGTAAGGAATCTCGTAGGTGGCGAAGTTGGTCTTCACAGCCAGCGGAAATGCGGCTTTGAGCAGAACGTGCTTCTCGTGCCAGTCGATGTCGTTATCGATGTCAACTTGATCGCCTTCGAGACGGATGGTCTGGACGAACTTCGAGCTTTGCCAGTGGCTGGTGACCCGAACTGATGTGGAACCGTCGGAAGCAGTCAGGGTCTCGACCGAATCTGCTTTCGCGATCGTTGCAGGAGTTGCGTCGAGCGTGCCCGGATCGATGTTCCACGCGTCGTATTGTTTTGGCGTGTCGTTGAAGAACTGGAACTGGTTCCCGCATGCGCCGGGAGCGAGCGCCTCTTCTCCGCTATCCGGATCGACAACGCCTGAACCAAGGTCTGCTACATGGCGAATGCTGTTGATGCAGCCGGTGGTTTCGTCCACAGCGAGCACAAGCTGAGGGCTATGGATCGTAACGGCTCCTGCGGCAGGCGTATTGACGGGCTTCAACGAGTCCGCGTCGGGCACTGACACACGCGGTTGCCCAGCGCCATTTTTCAGAAAACTCCCGATCCGCGAGGGCGCTTTCTTCGGCGCCATGCTCGCGACGGAGGAACCGGATGGCCCTACCGTTATGTGTATGGTTTCGTAACCAAGTGCGGGAACGTTCTCTACTGGAACCTCAAGCTCGAGCTGCGCCAACGCCGGGTCGTAGGAAACGATGCGCGCCTGTTCGGGGTCGCCTAGGTCAGTAAGGACCCAGGCGGATGCGCCCGGTTGGCCTTCGCCAGGAACGTTGACCCGCACGCTTCCGCTGCGAACCCAACCAAGGGGGTTGAAGATGACGACGGCCTGCGCATCCACTGGAGCGGCCTCGCTCTTGGTGCCGCTTTGACCGCCGGTCTTTATAAGATCCTCCAACCTGGCTCCGGTTGTGGCTCGCCGCCCGCGAACGGCTCCGGCCGTATTGATGTGCGCGGTGAGGGTATCGAGCGCACCCGCCGAAATTTCATTCGTGGACATGCGCACCCAGTCGTAATCCTTTTGCGCATCCCGATAAATGACGGCGATGCCGGAGCCAGCGGCCAGATCGTGAAATTGGTTGAAGAGGACCTTCTTCCAGTCTTCGGTAAGTTTGTCTGCGCGATAATTCGCGCCATCGAGCCACGCCAACGACGACCACTTCTCGGCGTTCAGCACTTGTTCTTCAGAGTCGCGCATGTTTTTCTTGTGCATGGCCTGCGTGGTCATTACGCCGCGGTGGTATTCGAAGTAAAGCTCGGAATTCCAGGTGGGAATTGCGACTTTGCCGGGCACGGCGGCAGGTGGCGCGTAGTGCGGAGCTGATTGGTAGTTCCAGACCGGGCTCTCGGGCGCGATGTCTTTCTCGACGGTCGAGAAAAAACTTTGTGCGGTGCCGAACTTGTAATTCGGCGTCACCGAACAACTCGATGCCTCCGCAGGGGCTAAAGCCCCACTTGGTGAGGGCGCGTTTTCGGCACGACTGAAGTCGTGCCCTGACACTTCGTGCTTTCCCGATGCTGCATCGTGCCCGATTTCAAGGCACGGAGACTGGCTGCCGCGCGCCCAGCGAAAGCCCTCGTCGAGCATGGCGCGCGTGGGTCCGCCGCCGTGATCGCTCACGCCGTAGAGGTCCAGCATCTCCGTGAGGCCGGTCGAACGCTGGCGCGCGGCGGCGAGATCGTCGCTCAGCCGCACCGGACTGAGGTCCTCGTTGCCATAGCCGTGCGGGAAATAGGCGAGTACCTTCGACCCGTCGGGCGATTGCCACCAGAAGAGCTTGAAGGGGAGTTGATTGGTATCGTTCCACTCCATCTTTTGCGTGACGAAATAATCGATGCCGCTCTTTTTGTAGATCTGCGGCAACTGCCACGTGTAGCCGAAGGAATCCGGGTTCCAGCCGATGCGCACGTCAACGCCGTAGGCCTGTTTGTACCAGCGCTTGCCCACCAGCAGTTGACGAACAAGGGATTCGCCGTCGGGCATGTTCAGGTCGGGCTCAACCCACATGCCGCCGACGATCTCCCAGCGGCCTTCCTCGATGCGCCGTTTGATTTGGGCATTCAGTTCGGGATATTTGTCGGCCATCCAAGCGTTGTAGGCTGCGGCCGATTGCGTGAAAGTGTAATCGGGATACTCGTTCATCAACTGCAACGCGGTCGCAAAGGTGCGATGCACCACGTCAACGGTTTCGGTCCACGGCCAGAGCCAGGCGGCGTCGATGTGAGCATTGCCGTCGAGGGAAAACGTCGCCTGCTGCATCAAGGGCCGAAGAGCTTCAAGCTTTTCCTGCGATGCCTTTAGGCTGGCGTCGAATTTTGCCGTTGCCTGGGCGCGCGTCTCCGCGTTGCCCGCTTCGCCCGCGTCGAGCGCGGCTAAATCTACCGTGGCGATGGCGTTATTCAGGATTTCGATTTTCGAATTGTCGCCTGGAGCCAGCGAGGGTAGCAGCAACGCGGCGGAGAGGAACTCCTCGGCGAGTTGCTGCGGATTGGGACGGCTTTCGGGGAAATCGATGTGCAGAGTTGCGCCGCGGAACCGTTTGGTGTTGACGGTTGCGAGGAGCTTGACTGCGACGACGACTTTGTCGCCGGGCTTCCCGGCGCGAACTTTGTGGCCGCAGTCGGAGCAAAAACGACACCAGGCTGTCTCCATAATTGACAAGTCCTACTAAGCATCCCCGCGAATAGAAGTCGAACACCGGCATAAGTTCCACGGCAGTCACCCCTAACTCTCGCAGGTAGGGTATTTTTCTCGATCAGTCCCGGAAGGGTGACTCGTTCTTCTGCCAGGATTCCCGAGGAAGGTGGCGGGTGAAGCCGGTTACGTGCAGTTCATAGATCACTGTGCGGGCTGAAGGATGTCGCCGCGGGGCGTCCCCTTGCCAGTCATAACCACGGCGGTCGGTTACCACACTCTTCATGGCGGTGGCGGCACCATCCCCTAAAGTGGCAATCTCGGCGGTCGTAACCGGCAGGGGTGACGACGGCTCGACCATATGGGTCGAGGAGTACTGGCCTGGGTGCTTCAGTGCTCACGGTTCGGTAGGCATAGAGCTGGCCGGCTCCGAGGTCTGGGACAAAGGTATGCCAGTAGTGGTAAGTCCGATTACGTTGCGAGTCGAGAAGAATGACCCGAGCCGGCCGTGGATCATCGACGTGGTCGAACAGAAGGAGCTCCATGCCGTCACAATTTCTGGCATAAACGCTGAAATTCACTCCGTCGCGGCTGAGCGTTGCCCCGAGGGAAAGCTCTTCCCCTGGGCAAATTCAGCGCATCCTCATGGGTATATGCCTGACAGTTAATCATTGGCGCATCTCCTCTCATCTGTCTCACCGCTTACAAGGGAATCTGCTTTGCAGCCTCCTGGCAGTGTCCTGGCACTTGTCAACAGTTCCTCCTGTTCTCCTGCCGAGAGAGATGGTGTGCAGCGTTTCCACCACGCCGGAAGAACCGAGCACCCGAGGCAACGAAAAGCTTGTCCCAAAGCCCTTTTCGTGCAATCCAAA
>CAVXOO010000261.1:0-7778 GCA_963762945.1 uncultured Acidobacteriaceae bacterium
TCAGTCGCGCGTCAATTCCAGCGACCGGCTCCAAATGCCGATGCGGCCTTCCGTCGAGCGCACCTGGGAGACGTGGCTGCCTGCATAGGCGCGCAAGATGCCTGGATACAACGGAGTTTCGCAGGCCATGATCACGAGCAGCGCGCCCAATGATCCGGCAAGCAAGATTGATGCCGTGCGCAGTGCGACCACTCTGTACGCAGCCATCAGGCCGCAAACCAGGACAAAGAAAACAATCGTGCTCCAGAATACGGCCCGCGATAGAGATAGCAGCAGCGCCGCAGCAATCGCCGCCGCGGGAAAAAGTGCGAGGATGGCCAGCCCGAACCATCTTCTCCGCCACGCGTAGGCCCCGGTGGCGCAAGCGAAGGGCAGCGTGAGCAGGAGAGCGGTGAAGCACTCGCCGGGAACCCATGCGGAAATGGGATGGATGAGGCGCGCGCGGAATGCCAGCAGGTCCGTCAGGCCTACTGCGGAAAGCTGCTGCGCGCCCGCCACAAACTGATGGATGCCGGAAAGCGCCAGCCACGAACCGCCTATGCCCACGAGCGCAGCCAGCCAAGCGGCACGTAGCGGCATGCGCATCAGCAGCCGCAGCGCGAAGTACGCCAGAACCGACAGAGCCACCATTTCCGAGGCGCCAACGCTGTTGGCGCGATACTGCGAGAACAGGAGTGACGGAACCTCGAAGGCCAAAAGCGCCAATACGGCCCAGTCCACTGCTCGCGCGCGAATTTTGAAGTATGGGAGCAATCGTACCGTGCTTACTTGATCAAACCGGCAATTAGAATTCGTTCAGATCATCTTTGCTTTGAAACACTTGGCAAGCGTGCGACGCACTCGATGATTTTCCCGGATATCGGAATCGAAACATGGAGCAAGAGGACCTGTCTATCGTCCCCGGTCCCTAAATGCGAGGGACTGGGGCTACCTGCCAAATCATGTCGTGTTTCCGCTGAGGAGTCAGAGGCCGTCCGTTGCTCTTCCGCCATAGCACGTTCCAAAGATCGGGGGGAGTCTCCCGGTTATTTGGGGCAACGAAGGTGCTGCAACTTCGAAGGGCGTTATCAAGAGCCCGTCACAAGTTACTTCCAAAAGTGGCCAATACTGACATAGTTCAATAGCAACAACAGAATCAGCCAGTCCACGCAAATATATCTCGACTTCGCCGTCATTTGCCCCTCCTGAAAAGCCCGATTGAGCGACTTATAAAGTGCCAGCCCTACAAGTAACGGCAGAATGTAAATCAGGACAAATACGGCCAGAGCGAATGCGCCAGGTTGACTTGCCTTGACCATGTCTATGACCTTGCCCATAAGTTGTATTCCTGCTAGCAGGAACAGCACGGCGGTCGCCGCAAGGCGCAACACACCTTTAAGTTGTTCTGATCGCATTGAACGTCCCTCCATCTCAAGCAGCTCAATCTGTCGATAGTACGATATTGCATCCCGCGAAATTGTTCGCAACTATCTTCGTAAGCCACTGAACCCCTTTCGCGGTCCCGGACCCCAGTCCAAAAGCCAATCCAACGGGCGCTGCTGCAGGCGCATCCAGTCCACCAGTCACGACAATTGACCCGACAGCGACTGTTCCGGCAACGAGAAAACCATCAGAAATACGCCCCTCTCCAGTGGATAAACGTTGCAGAGTAGCGCAGTCTTTGACGTGCTTCTGTTGCGGTGTGGGAGTCGGATTATTTGGGGCGCTTCCATTTCCGCCGTTTCCGCTGCTGCTATCTACCTGTGCAAAAACAGCATTCTGCGCCTCTCGTCCCTGCAGGTTAAACGTTTGGGACTCACCCGTGAACTGGCAGTAAGGGGTTGGGTCATTGGGAATGCAATTCGGAGGGTCAGTAGGGATATCGGGGCTAGGGGGAGCAACCGTAGGAACGGAAGGGGTGTAGCCGAACACCAACCCGCTGTAGCCGCCGAATCCCCCGTCACTAAAGCCCCCGTCTCCACCCCATCCACCGTCATCGGTGTAGTCCTCCCCGGCTTCATCAGGGGACCATTCATTATCCAAGCCGCTGGGGTCTATCTTGCTCAATGGGCTGTTCATGGAATAGACGTAGCGGTTCAGGCTCTGCGGATTCCTGAAATGATAGCTGCCGGAGTAGGGATCGGGTCGCAGCCACCGGCCCTCGGTGGGGGAGTACTGCCGGTACTGGGCGTGGTCGGTATCGCTCTCGGAGTCGAAATCGAGCATGGCGACGTGGTTGGCATCCGTGTCGGTTCCTGACGTCGTTTGGCCGTCGCCGTAGGGCAGGGATGCGTAGGAGCCTTCCACGCTGCCATTATAGGCCGTCCTCATGCGCTCGGTGCCCAGCCAATCCTGATGCTCGAAGTGCAGGGCCGCGCCGCCGTCCGAGGCCGTGGTGTAATAGGCCACCGGCTTCGAGGCGGGTGGCCTACCCTTTTTTCATCTTCATTTCCTCCGCTATCGAGGGTGCCTGTAGAAGGTCAAGATTTCAAAAACTTAGGGTGCGCCACCCGCCCACCTGTTTGAACATCATCCCCGGTCCCCAAATGCGAGGGACCGGGGGCACCCTCGTCATGGTGTGTAAGGGTTATCGGGACCGGGGCCTCAAGCCGTTTTTATCGCGATGAGCGGGTGGGGTTGGGGTGTTGGTCTCCCACTCAAAACGCAGAGAGCGCGTTTTGAATGGGGCACAGCTATTGTGTATTTTGAGCAAGACTTTATAACCCGGCCACTTGCCTGAACTCCATCCCCGGTCCTCAAAGTTATTCTGTTAGCAGCATGCCCTACGCACTTCTCGGCCTCGCGGTGTTTGGCCTCATGACTTCCACGGTCTTTGCCGGGATGGTGCTGTGGGCCGTTCCCGGCTACCTGCGTGAGCGACGGCTGGCTTTGGCGCGGCTTGCAGAGCGGCCCGGGTTCACGCCTGCGCTTTCGCTTTTGAAGCCGTTGCATGGAGCGGAACCGGGACTTGAGTCCTATCTCGAAACATTTTTCACGCAGGATTATCCGGAGTACGAGATTGTTTTTTGCGCGCGGAGTGCTGACGACGCAGGTCTCGCGCTGGCGCGACGCGTGGCGGCGCGGTATCCGCAGGTGCCGGTGCAGTTTCTTGCGACGGGCGGCGAGCCGGATTACATCAACGCCAAAGTTGCCTCCATGGAATTGATGGAGGCGCACGCTGCGCACGGAATTCTCGTCATCAGCGACAGCGATGTGCGGGTTGAGCCGGATTATTTGCGCGCGGTGGCGTTTCCGTTTGCCGATCCCAAGGTTGGCGGCATGTGCTGCCTCTATCGCGGCGTGGCGGCCGAGGGCGGGCTGTGGGCGCGGCTTGAGGCTGCGGGCATGTCGGTCGAGATGTCGGCCGGGGTTCTGGTGGCGCGGATGATGGAAGGGATGCAGTTTACGCTGGGGCCGACGATGGCATTTCGGCGCGAGACGATTCGCAGGATGGGCGGCTTTAAGGTGACGGCCGACTACTGCGCCGACGATTTCATTCTCGGTAACGAGACTTACAAGCTGGGCGAGACGGTTGTCCTGAGCCATCATGCGATCGATCACATGGTGTTGCACTCGGGGCTCGCGGGCTCGCTGAAGCACCAGGTGCGGTGGATGAAGTTGACGCGCTTTTCGCGGCCCAAGGGGCACTTTGGCACGGCGCTGACTTTTAGCATGCCTTTTGGATTGCTGGGGCTTGCGGCGTGCATTTGGCTTGGGCATCCGGTGTGGGGAGTTGCGCTGCTGGGCTTTGCCGTGGCGACACGGCTTGCGCTCGCTATTGGAGTGGGCGGGCTGGTGGTTGGAGATAAGAGCTGGTTTGGCCTGCTGATTTTGTATCCGCTGCGCGATCTGATGGGGTTTTGTTTTTGGGCGGCGAGCTACGCGGGGCGGAGGATTTTGTGGCGCGGGCGGGTGTTTGAGCTGTTGGCGGGCGGGAAGATGAGAAATGCCGGGAGTAGGGAATAGGGAACAGGGGACAGGGAACAGGGGACAGGGAACAGGAGACAGGGAACAGGGGACAGGGAACAGGGAACAGAAGTACTACCTCATTGCGGGTAGTTCCAATCTGTCCACTGTGCACTGACCACGGCTTTAGGGCAGCGGGCGGCAGCTTCCGATCGTGGGCTTATTTCAAGCCCGGTCCGGCTTTGGTCCCGGTCGCACGACCGCCATCGCAATCCAGGTACTGATGATCGCCAGCAGAAGTCCAGCGATCACGTCAACGCCATAGTGCCAGCCGGTGGTCATCGTGGAGATGACGATCAATACCGCCAGCAGTATCGCGGGATAGCGCAGCCAACGGAACGGGTAGACCGCGAGCGCCGATGTTACAGCCCAGAAACATGATACGAAGGCAGGCAGATGGTTCCGGAAAACACAATTCCGTGGAACGAGCCTTGGCGCAGGCTGACAATGCTGGCTTCACAGATCTGCTGCAACGGAGTGGGCGGAAAGTGCCACGCAACCCAGGGCCCCACTGCGGGAAGAAGCACAATGACAGGAAGTGCGAGGACAATGGAAACGGCATTGGTCAAATAGAACCGCTGTGCAGCTTCGCGCTTGCCTAGCAGCGGAGGCAAAAAGATGGCAACAATTAAAAATTGCGTGAATAGCAAGTAGGCTTGGTCGAGCACGGTGTGTAACGGTGGATATCGCGCCGTCCATTCCATGATTGCCGGTATGCTGATTCCCAGGGACTGGTCGAGATTGCGCCATTGCGCGTCGCGGAGAGGAAATGCAAGTGCTGAGGCCGTCCGCGCAGTCTGCCCCATGAGTAAATCAATCAATACCGCCCAGGGAAGCATCAAGGCCGCATCGCGGCGTTCGGCTGACTCGCGGCGATGCCAGAAGATTGCGGGCAGTAACAAGATAAAAATAAGAACCAGAAGAAGAGGGTTGAGTAAGCTGGGGATCGCAGATTTTAACTCTCCCGGCGCCGCAAACACACAGAAGGCCAGCAATAGACAGGAGCAGATTGCCAGGGCAATGTGGACTCGAGGGGAGGGCTCGGGAATCGCGACTTTGGCCTTAGGAGTGGCGTCTTGCGATGCGATTGCGGTGGTCCCGCTGCTCGGTGCATTTCCCGAAGAAAGGGATTGCATTTTCGACTCCTGGCGCGGTTTTACGCTCATTACGCCGTGACTTGATTCGTGCGGACCCGTCGCTGCCGTCCTCATTGTGTTAGCAGGCTCTAGAGCGGCCGGTCGGTCCAGAGGGTTTTGTCGGCGAGGGTTTGGGCCTCGTAGAGACGGCCGGCCAGGACGCGCTGGACATTGGCGCGGTCGGGGTCCTCGGCGAAGATCCATTTGCGGTCGCCTACGCCCCAAACTGCCGCGAGTTTCGAATCGCTCAAATAAATATCCGGGGCATCGGGATAGCAGGAGCCCCAGAGCAGCGTGGAGCCTTCGCCGTGCTGACCGCAACGCGGCAAGACGAGCAGGGCCGGGCGGCGGTTGAAGAAATTGTGCGTGTAAAAAATGATCGAAGAGCCCGAGGATTGATCGCCGTAGATGATGAAGGTGTCGTTTTGCGAGCCTTTGGCCATGATGGTGTCGGCCATGGGTTTGGAGCTGAGCATGGGTTCGAAGCGCGCGAAGGCGATGTGCGCGGCGACGAAGAAGACGGTCATGGTGAGGGCGATGCTGAGGGTCGATGCGATGTGCTTGCCTTTGAGGCGCAACAGCCATCCCGCCATGGGACCGATGAGCAAGGCGATGGCTGCGAGAGCCGCGGGCAGGCGCAGCGCGGCAAAGGACTCGCCGGTTAGATCGAAGAGATGCGACATGGAGAGGGTGTAGTCGGCCACGGCGCGATGCGCGAGCAGGGTTCCGATGTCGGGAACGAAGGCGATACCGCGCGAAGTCCACAAACCCCACGCGAGCGTGGCTGCCGAAGCCACGCCGATGGCGGCAAAGACGGCTTGCGCGCCACCAGGCGATCGTTCCGCCCGCGGCTTCGGCCGAACTTGACCCGCGCAGCGTCCGCTCACCACGACAGCCGGCGCTTCAAGAGCCGAGCCTGACCGACCAACGTCGCCTGCGCCTCACCGAACCGCGCTCGCCCCGGCTGCGCAACCTGGACCACTGCACCCGGGGCGGGACCTATCGTCCACGCATTCGCGAGGAGATAAATTTTGGACGCCGATTGACACGTGGGTCACTGATGCCGACCAATGCGCGGGCGGCGGCATTTATGGTCGCGTCCTCGCCGAGGCGCTCAACCGGATCGGCGGTTAAGGGGAAGACTAAAGGAACTGGATCAGAACCTCGTGCGCCCAATCAAGGCGAGCGCGTCGATTGCTCTGCGCCGCATTTGGTGAGAACGGCTGGGCTCTCTTTCAAACGGCGGCAGGTTCAGACACGGGACAGCGCCGCGGCCTTCGGATGCTCTACGGCGACAACACAGTCCGTCGCATTAAATGAAGGAAAACTCATGCCACATCAAGGCGATCGCAACTTACTAAGGAGCCTGACGCGTCAATTCGTCGCGGTCCGGATGATGGGACGACCTTCATTGCAGCGCCATGCGCAGCGGACTTGCTCCAAAACGACCCTTGATCGAGGAATTTCCAGGCAAAACTCGGCGATGCGCATCATACAGAAACTTTCTGGATGAACGTCCTGCTCCAAAGCTTGTGCTCAAGGCTCGCCCTCGACGAGTTTGAATGTCCGACGACCGTCCGGCTGCCTGTCGGCTCGCAAGAAAAGCGCCGTGGCGAGCCGCTTTTCGTAGAAGCCCATGCGTGAAAGCGTATTGGTGGCTGACAAACACGATCTATGGGGACCCTTCCGGCGAGGCGGAGACGATCTGTCGCGCGATTTTAACCCTCCCTCTCGTTGGTCGCGGCGAACAACTCGTTGAAGAGGACGAGCGCATGGGGGTTCGGGCGTCGACGATAGCGTTCATGCGGCTGGGCTAGCCGTAGAACTTGCCGCTCTTTCATGGTGGTCCCTGCCTGTTTCCCGCTTGAAATGGATCAGCCGTCCACCACGTTCGGTTTGAAGGCTTGCGGCCGCAAACATGCCGACTGAGACATCAGTTGGCCGAGCCGAGAACTTCAGGAGAAACGTGGTCTTGTGCCGCCCTGATCACTTCATCACGATCGATCAGGCTTTTGCCGTCCGCCGTGATCTCGTTTCCGACCGGCGGCTTGTTCATGTTGAACGCGAGACGAACGTGGTGGAATCTGCTGCTCGAGAATTTGAGGACGCCGATCCCTCCCGCGGCAGGAAGGTGAACAGGCGCTCAACACCAAAAGGCGTTCATGCAGGTCAAGAAGACAGCGTACATCGAATGCCAATTCTCTGCAGCATCCGAAGAACTCGATATGCTGAACGCTGCTCGGCCAGCGCATCGGCGGCGATGGCGAGGCCTCGATCTGGAAACTCAGACATGCCCAGGACGGCTCGTCGCGGAGCTAGGTATAGGGTGTAGGTGTCCGGACGGCGAGGACGACAAACCAATGGAGAGCGCCCACTTGTAAACTCTCTTGGAGCACACATCAAGAACCAATTGCCACGGGCATCAGCAGTAAGCACAACGTGCAGTCCTGTCCCAAAATGGCCAATTTCCGCGCTGACCAGAACGCCGTCTCGAAAATTCAGGCAGCTTGCCGCTGCCGATCGACGATCAGAATGTTCGCGTCATTGGCGAGTTGGTGAAGAGGTTCGAGAAACCCTCTGAACGAAATGAACCGAATGTCAATCGGCAGTATCTCGCCATGTTCTTGTCGGGCGCGTTTGATGTAGATCCTCAGGCATGCCGACGGAACTCGTCGACCGGCTGGAAGAGATATACAC
>CAVXOO010000262.1:0-4188 GCA_963762945.1 uncultured Acidobacteriaceae bacterium
GCTGATCGGCGGACTTGGGCCAAGTGACGACAAGATGACCGCCGGGGTTCGCGTCGCCAAAGAGGACCTGGGCGAGCGCCGTGCCTTCGTCCTGCGAGGCGTGCGCCATGGTGAGAATCGCGGGAATGTGCTCCTGGGTCCAGTTGATGGTGTAGGGGAAACTCGTGATGAGCATGACGACCGTTTTGGGATTCTTCATGAAAACTTGTTTGACGATCTGCTCCTGATTGAGGCTCATGATTTCGCGATCGCGGCCTTCGCGTCCGTCGCCGGGATCGGTGCAGGGCAGGGTGCCTCCTTCTCCGGCGGGCGTGCCGTACCATGCCCGGGCCTGGTCGCCGCAGGTGGGATTGTTGCCGATCACAACCACGGCGACATCGGATTGACTGGCCGCCTTGAGAGCATCGTCTTCGCCATCGGGCGTGTCGTAGGCGGCGTAGTTCACCTTGACGCCGGGACCAACCGCGCTGCGAATGCCCGCAAGCGGCGTGATGGTGTAGGGCGGCGTGCCGCCGTACCAGTCCCAATGGACGACATCGGCGAGCGGGCCGATGACAGCGATGGACTTGATCTGGGTTTTGTCGAGAGGAAGAAGGCTGTCCTGATTCTTGAGCAGGACTACGGACTCGATGGCGATTTTTTTGGAAACAGCCCGGTCGCGGTCAGTGTTCCAGGGCGCTGGCGAGTCCTTGATGGCGGTGTAGGGAACCATCTCGGGCGGATCGAGCAGGCCAAGCTTGATGGTGATGCGGAATCTGCGGCGCAGCGCCTCGTCGAGATCGGACTCCTTCAGAGAGCCGTCTTTGAGCGCCGCTTTGAGCTCGGCCTGGTAGCGGTCCAGATACATATTGACGCCGGCCTTGAGGCACGCGACCACCGCGGCTTCCTGGTTGGGGAAGAGATGGCGCGGTTTGACGAGCAGGCTTACGGCTCCGCCGTCGCTCGAGATGACATCGACGCCCCACTTATCGATGACGATGCTGCGCATGATGGGGTTGATGGCCATGGCCGTGCCGTTCCAGGCATTGTAGGAAGCCATGACGGCTTTGGCGCCGCCGTCAAGGAATGCCATGCGGAACGGAACCGAATAGTACTCCCAGAAAAGCCGCTGGTCGAAGTCGGAGGATGAGCTATTGCGGCCGTCTTCATTCTCATTGGCCAGGAAATGCTTGAGCAGCGCGGCCGCTTGCCAGTACTTGGGATTGTCGCCCTGGAGGCCGTGGACAAAGGCTGTGGCCATGGTGCCGTTGAAGAAGGGATCTTCGCCGTAGACCTCTTCGCTGCGGCCCCAGCGCGGGTCGCGATCGAGGTCCGACTGCGGGCCCCAGAGCTGGAGGACCTGGCGGTTGTATTCGGCGGTCTGCGAGATGAAGCGAGCCTCGTAGCCCTGTACTCCGGCGGCCTCGCGCACCAGCGCCGGGTCCCAGGTAGCGCCCATGCCAGGGGGCTGCGGGAACTGCGTGGTGGTGATGGGTTTGAGCCCGAAGCGCGCGTCGCGCTGCACCACGCCGTGAATGCCTTCGGAAAAGCCGATATTGGGAACGCCGAGACGTGGAACGCCGGTGCGGGTGCCGAGGCAGTCGATCTTCTCGTCGACGGTCATGAGCGAGAGAAGGTTATCGATGCGCTGCTCGACGGGTAGGGTGGGATTGTCGAAGGGGAAGTGCTGAAGATGCCACTGGTTGACCTGCTGAGGCGGCGCGAGTTGGGCCGGCGGTTGCGCAGGTTGCGCGGCGGGTTGCGCCGGTGGTTGCGCAGGTTGCGCGGCGGGTTGCGCCCGTGGTTGCGCGGGGGTGATTTGGGCGTGGGCAAAAGCGCCGAACACTAGCAAGCAGAGCGGAAGGACGAAATGCATCTTCATCTTCATGGCAGCCTCTTTTGGTGCAGGGAAAATCCTGGAATTCAGACCACCGAACATTCTAGACCTCTGCAGGGAGGTTGTATCAACGGGACGGCGAGACTTCGGGACTTCGGGGCTGCGGTTTTTGCCGCAAACAACAACCCCGGCCGGAGCCGGGGCTGTTTTCTTCATCAAAGCTGCATGATCGGCACAGATGGCCGATGGTTGAAAGCCGAAACCCGATCCTGCCGGTTACGCGCGGACTTTGCCGGTGACGCGGTCGACTTCCTTGAGTCGGGCGGCCTTGCCGCGGAGACCGCGGAGGTAGAAGAGCTTGGCGCGGCGCACCTTATAGCTGCGGACCACGTCCACCTTGTCGACGACCCTGGAGTTGAAGGGGAAGATGCGCTCCACCCCCTGGCCAAAGCTCATCTTGCGCACGGTAAACGTGCCCTGAGGGCCTTTGTTGATGGCGATCACCAGGCCCTCAAAGGCCTGCAATCTTTCTTTATCGCCCTCTTTAATCTTCACTTGCACGCGAACTTGGTCTCCGGGCACAAAGGCCGGCAAATCGGTGCGCTTCAGCTTGTCAGCCAGGCGTTGCATTACGGGATGGATGGACATGGGTTCTTCCTGCGATGGACTTTCCTAGAGTGTTCCTGCGAAGAAACGCAGAATATTCAGTTTATCAAAGACTGGCGCAATGTGCATAATGCCTTCGGCCCCTCAGTTTGCCGGTGAATCGGCCACACTGCTGCGCTATATTTTTGTCATGAACGAAAAACGCGACTTCCTCCGCCACACCCTCGCCAGTCTCGCCTATCGCACCGCGCGGGCTCTTGAAAACGCGCCTGCGTCCTTTGCCGAGTTCGACGGCGCAGGCCGGACTCCGGTCAAGATCCTGGCTCACATGGGCGATCTCTTTGACTGGGCGCTTTCAATGGCCGAGGGCAAGCCCGCATGGCACGTCTCCAAGCCCCTGGCCTGGGCCGAGGAGCAGGAAAGGTTCTTCGGCGTTCTTGGCGCCTTCGACGCCTACCTCGCTTCGACGGCCGAGTTGCATGCGCCCGCCGAGCGGCTCTTTCAGGGCCCCATTGCGGACGCGTTGACCCACGCGGGCCAACTGGCGATGCTGCGGCGTCTGGCCGGAGCGCCCATTGCCGGCGAGAACTTCTACGTTGCCGCCATCGCCGCCGGTCAGGTGGACGCTGCGCAGCCGGCCCCGGTCAAGCCTTTCTAGAAAGGCTTGATCGGTTCAGAATTCCAGCCGCAGGGCGAATTGAATCTCGCGCGGCGTTCCGGTTCCAATGGGAGTTGTGCTGGCTGTGGAAACCTGCGGCTCAATGCTCGCGGGCGACGTTCCGGTTGGCGGCAGCCAGATTTCTTCGAGCGGCAAGCTGTACTGAGCGCGATTGAAGAGATTGAAGGCCTCGCACCGGAACTGGAGTTGGGTGCGTTCGTTCAGCGGAATTCGCCTGGAGACGCCGAGATCGGTCTGCCAGAGCTTTGGGCCGCGCGCGATGTTGCGCGGGGCGTCGCCGTATCCCGAGCCAGGGACTGTTGTAAATGCCGCGGGATTGATCCAATTCATGGTCGTTCCCCGGATGGTTTTTCCGCCCGGTGGAACGATCGAAACTCCGGGAACCAGATTGGGACGCTGATTGGTGGTATAACCGGTGGCCACCGAGGAGCTGGAGCGGGAGTAAGTGACGTTGAGCGGTGTGCCATTACGCGCGGCGACGATGTCCGTCAGGCTCCAATGGCCAAGGATGGCGCGGGCGATTCCCGGTTGCGAAAGAAATGCTTTGTTAGGGCCGAAGGGGAGATCGTAGACGAGGTTGGCATTGACGACATGGCGAGCGTCGAAGTCTCCCGAGGCGCGCTCGCAGCTCATGCAGGCGGGGTTCTGGGGATTGTCGGAATCTCCGCCGCCGGGCGCATCCTGGTCAATCTGGTGCGTGTATGCGTAGTTAGCGGAGACCAGCAGCCCATGGATAAAGCTGCGCTGAAGACTGGCGACAAAACCCTCATACGAACTGCTGTTGGAGTTGCCGCGCCACCTGACCTGTCCGAAGGCGGGATAGGGGCGCAGCCCAGTGGCCGGATCGATGAGGTTGACATACGAGGTAATCAACTCGAAGGTGCCTTTGCTTCCGACATAGGAGAGCGTGCCGAGCAGATCGTGGGGAAGCGCGCGCTCGACGGAGAGCCCCCACTGGCTGACGTACATGTCCTTGCGATCGCGATCGTCGGCATTGGCCGACAGGGTGCCGGGGCCGTTGAGAAAAGGTGCAATGGGATAAGAAAGCCCCGCGGTTGACTTAGCGCTGAGCGAGTAGACGCCGACC
>CAVXOO010000263.1:0-6518 GCA_963762945.1 uncultured Acidobacteriaceae bacterium
GCCCCCTGTGGGGGCTCGGATTCGAATTCAATCCTCATTCCCCAGGCTTGCGCCTGGGGCTACCGTCTTTTGCCCGCTTCGCGGGCTTTCAAGCCCCAGCCAAACAAATCGGCGAGATCGGTCACGCACTTCCCTAGCTGGGCTGGCGGGGGCGGAAGTAGCAGGTACCGCCGGCGAGGACGGGGGTCCAGATGGAGAGGTCGGCGGGTTGCTCGCTGGAGCCGAGGAAGAGGATGCCGTCTGGCGCCAGCAAGCGGTGCACGCCGGCCATGAGGGTGCGGCGGGTAGGCTGATCGAAATAGAGCATGACGTTGCGCAGGAAGATGACGTCGAAGCAATCGCTGGCGCGGTTGAAGGGCAGCGAGGAGCCGCAGAGGTTGGCCTGGCGGAAGTTCGTGAGCTTGCGGACTTCAGGCTTGGCGATCCAGTCTTCGCCGATGTGGTCGAAGTAACGGACCACGTAGCGCGCGGGCAGGCCGCGATTGATTTCAATGCGGTGATAGCGGCCGGCCCTGGCGCGCTCGACGACTTCGTTGCAGATGTCGGTGCCTTCGATGACGATATTCCAGCCGACGAGCATGGGGAAATGCTCGATGAGCATCATGGCGAGCGAGTAGGCCTCCTGGCCGGAAGCGCAGGCGGCGCTCCACAGGCGGAGGGTGCGACGGAAGCGGCGGGCCTCGATGAGCTTGGGCAGCAGATCCTTTTGCAACAGGTCGAAGGGGCGCAGATCGCGGAAGAAGCTGGTCTCGTTGATGGTCATGGCCTCGGCGACTTCGCGCTCCAGGGGAGGGTTTTTCTGTACGCGCAGCTTGTTGACCAACTCGCCGAGATGGGCCATGCCCTGATTGCGCAGAATCCGGGTGAGGCGGGTGTCAAAGAGGTAGTCGCGCGAGGCGTCGAGGACGTTTTGCGAGATGTCGAAGACGATCTGGCGGAGATAGCCGTAATCGACAGATACGGTTTGTTCCATGGCTAAACCACCATCCGTGCAAGGTTGCGTGCTTCGGCTGGCGCTGCCAGAACGTTGCCGGCAACGCGCATCACTTCCGGGGCAATGGCGGCAAGAGGGAGCACTTTGTAGGCCAGTCCGGCCTGGGCCACCGCGCCGGGCATGCCCCAGACCGTGCTGGAGGCCTGATCCTGGGCCAGGATCGAGCCGCCTTGTTCGAGGACGATGCGGGAGCCGGCAAGACCGTCGTAGCCCATGCCGGTGAGGACCACGGCGAGGACGCCGGCGCCGTAAACGCGGGCCACGGAGCGAAAGAGCGTGTCCACGGCGGGCCGGCAGTGATTTTCCGGCGGATCCTGGGTAAGGTGGATGGTGGCCGGGGCTCCGGGACGAGGCGCAGGCATGGCTTCCATGTGCCAGTTGCCGCGGGCGATATAGATCGAGCCCGCAATTGCGGGCATGGCTTCGGCGGCCTCCAATACCTGCAGGGCGCAGCGGCGGCTTAGGCGCTCGGCGAGCAGGCGCGTAAACATTTCGGGCATGTGCTGCACGATGAGAACCGGAACCGGAAAGTTCCGAGGAAACTGCGGAAGGAGCACGTCGAGGGCAGCCGGGCCGCCGGTGGAGACGCCGATCGCGAGCACCTGCGGCCTGGCAGGAGCACGGGAGGCCAGCTGCGGCTGCGCCGGAGGCATGGGCAGCACAGTGCGTGGCGCGGCGGGAGCGGTGGGGCGCGCATGCAGGCTGGCGGTGAGCGCGTGAATCTTTGGCAGCAGCTCCTGCGCCAGGGCCCGTGTGGCGGCTTCGCGCCCGCTTTGGCCGGTGGGCTTGGCAACATAATCGCTGGCCCCGCTGGCCAGGGCTTCGATGGTGACAGTGGCGCCGCGCTGGGTGAGCGAGCTGCACATGATGACCGGCATGGTGTGGCGGCGGGCGCGCAATTCGCGCAGCGTGGCCAGGCCATTCATCACGGGCATTTCCACGTCGAGCAGAACCAGGTCGGGAGCGTCGAGGCGGATGGCCGCGAGGGCGCCGGCGCCATCGGCGGCGGTTCCGGCCACCTCGAGGCCGGGATCGGACATGATGACGGAGCGCAGCAGACTCCGCATGACGGCGGAGTCATCCACGATAAGAACCCGGATGCGGCTGATGGCCGTCATAGGTTAGGCCTCGTCATCGTTTAAGCCTCGTCAAAACTCAAGCCTCGTCAAAACTCAGGCCTCGGCAACATTTGCGCCTCGGCAGGATTCAGGCCTCTGCAAGATTCAGGCTTCGACCAGGCCGAGCATGGCCAGTTTTTCGTTCAGGGCTTCGTCGTCGAAGGGTTTCATCAGATACTCGTCGGCGCCGGCATCGAGAGCGCGCACAATGTAGTCGTTCTCGGCCTCGGTGGTTACCATCATCACCTTCAGGTCGCTGAAGCCCTCAGTGCGCAACTGCTCGAGCATCTCCAGGCCGTTCATCACCGGCATGTTCCAATCCACGAGGGCAAGGTCGAAGGTGACGCCGGTGCGCAATTGCTCCATGCCCGCGCGGCCGTCGGCGGCCTCTTCGCAGGCGATGCCGCGTTCTTCGAGCATGCCGCGCAGATAGCCTCTTACGAAGCGCGAGTCGTCGACGATCAGTGCTCGCATGATGTTCCTCCTGGCACAAGTGCCTCCCGCATTTTCTAAGCCGCCTTGGCGGCAGCGCCGAGACGCGCCGGATCGAGCCGCTCGGGATCGAGCATCACGAGCAGGCTGTCTTTGAGCTTGTAAGCGCCGGCCAGCAGCGCCCGGCGGCGCTCGTCGAGAATCGACGGGTTGGGCTCGTAGTCGAGCGACGAAACCTGGAGCACTTCGCCGACCGAATCCACGAGCAGCCCGAAACAGCCTCCGGCGGTCTCCAGCACGAGAATGGCCTGCGGGCCCTCGAGAGGCGGAAGGTCGAGCAGATAGCGCAGTCGCACGGTAGTGAGCACGTCGCCGCGATAGTGGACCAGGCCGCCCACAAATCCGGGCGCCAGCGGGATGGGCTGTGGACGCGCGGAACCGATGATTTCAAGAATGTGCTGGATCGGCACGCCGAAGAGGGTTTTGCCGAGGCGCACGGAGCAGACTTCCACCAGCGTCTCGTTCTTCTGTTGTTTGCGATGCAGTGCGCTTCCAATCGAACTCATGCCGTTGCCTCCGCAGTCTGCTGCCAGCTTTCAGGCGCGCCTTCGGTAGCGGGCAGCGGCGGCACGCCACCCAGATCGACCACGCCGGTGACGCGCTCCTTGAGCAGCGTGACGCCTTCGGTGCGGGCACCGGTACCGGCCTCGAAGAGGTTGGCTCCGGAGGTGACGTCGAGCACGTGGGTGACCGCGATGCCGACATGGCGGTCGCCGTCGCGGCAGACCACGACCACAACCTGGGCCTCTGGATCGGCCTGCGCCGCGGCCAGAATGCCGCCCGAGTCCTCGACCGGGAGCAATTGGCCCTCGAAGTTGAGCACCGGCCGGTAGCCGATGTATTCGATGCGCGAGAAGGGAAGCTGCTCGATGCGCAGCACGTCGGAGAGCGGCACCGCGGCATGGTGGCCCGCCACCTCGACCAGCAGGTAGCGCATACGGGCGGCCTCGGTCTCACTTTCGTCCTCTACGGCCTGCGTGGATTCCTCCGCATTGATCATGGTCACGCCGGTCTTAACGGCGATCGATCCGGGATCGAGGATGAGGGCGAGATCGGCATTGCCGAGCACGGTGGCGCCGGAGAATAAACCGATATCCTTGAGCACCGAGCTGAGCGGCTTAACCACGATCTCTTCAGGATCGGCAAGCGAGTCGACGACCAGGCCGAAGCGGCGGCCGTCGGCGTCGAGCACGGCGATGAAGTTGTCGCGTTCGGGGGAGAGCTTGCATTCGCGGCCCGGCATCAGCAACTGATCGAGGAAGACCAGGGGCAGCAGACGGCCGCGCAGCCGGTAAAGCGGCGCGCCCTCCATCCATTCGACGGCATTCGAGGCGCGCTCGGGCGGAATGTGCACCAGCTCAGAGAGCGCGCCCTGGGGCAGCGCAAAGCTCTGGTCGATGGAGCGCACGATGAGCGCGGGAATGATGGCCAGAGTGAGCGGAATGCGCATACGCAAGGTGGTGCCCTTGCCGGGCCGCGAGTCGACCTCGACTTTGCCGCCGATCTTTTCGACGTTGGTACGCACCACATCCATGCCCACGCCGCGGCCGCTGACGTTGGTGACCTGGGCGGCGGTGGAAAAGCCGGGCAGGAAAATCAGCTGCAGCAGATCGCGTTCGCCGAGCTGCGCGGCGCGCTCCGGAGTCACCAGGCCGCGCTCGATGGCCTTGTTGCGAATCTTGTCGGGCGAGATGCCGGCGCCATCGTCGGAGACCTCGATGACGACGTGGCTGCCTTCCTGCACGGCCCGCAAGCTGAGCGTGCCCTCGGGATCCTTGCCGGCGGCCTCGCGCACATCGGGCGGCTCGATGCCGTGATCGAGCGAATTGCGCACCGCGTGGGTGAGCGGATCCTTGATGGCTTCAAGCAGGCTTTTGTCGAGTTCCGTCTCCTGGCCCTCCATCTGGAGGCGCGCGCGGCGGCCCAGCCCGTGAGTAAGGTCGCGGACCAGGCGCGGCATCTTGGAGAAGACATTCGAGACCGGCTGCATGCGCGCCTTCATCACGGATTCGCGAAGATCGGCGGTGACCATATCGAGGCGGCGCGAGAGCAGCGTCATATTGGGATCGGAGGCCGTGGCCTGCAGCACCTGGTTGCGGGTGAGCACCAGCTCGCCGACCAGGTTCATCATGCGGTTCAGCAGGGTCACGTCAACGCGCAGCGTGCTCTCCGCAGTGGCTCCCTGGGCGCGTGCTTTGGTGGCTTCGGCAGGCGTGAGCGCCGCGACGGCGTCCACAGGCGTTTCGACAGGCTCCGGGGGCGGAGCCGTCACGGCTGCGGGATGAGCCACTGGCGGAGGAACAGGTTCGAGAACGGCAGAGTTGACTTCGGCGGCGGCAGGTCTGGCTTCGGCGGTTACAGACTTCGCTTCGGCGGCGGGCGTAGCGTCCTTAACGGCGGCCTGGCGCGCGTGGCGCGTTGCGACCGCAGTTTTCGCTTTGCTCTGCTGGGCGGGCGCCTGCAACTCTTCAATCCGGGCGATCAACGCGGAGTCGTCTCTGGCGCCCTCGTTGCCCTCGGCTTCAATCGCCTTCAGTATTTCGCGCAGGCCGTCGAGCAGTTCGAGCAGCGCGGTAATGATCTGGGCAGTGGCGGAGATTTTGCCGTCGCGCAAGAGGCCCAGGAGGTTTTCGCCGGCATGGGCAAGCTTTTCCAGGCGCTTATAGCCGAGAAATCCCGTGGTTCCCTTGATGGTGTGGACGGCGCGGAAGATTTCGGCCAGGAGCTCTTTATCCTGGGGCTTCTCTTCCAGCTCCGTCAGGCACCGCTCCATGCGGTCGAGCCCTTCCTGGCTCTCGATCAGGAACTCCCTCGTCAGATCGTCCATGGCTCCCACTCGTCCTGCGGCCGGGCTCGCACCCCGCACTACGGACACTCAAGAGCCTTATCGGAAGGACGGGGCGCAACTTGAGAGAGACAGGGAATAGAGAATAGGGAATAGGGAGTAGAGAGCAGGGAATGGGGAATAAGAAGTAAGAATCGCGCACTTGGGGCGCAAACCGGGTATACATCCAGAGGCGAATGGATTAGCCTCTAATCTTCGCTCCATTGGAAGCGTGGGACGCTGTAGATGACGGACCAAACTCAGACTGATCTCGAAGCCCTGATTGAACGCGCCGCGCAGGCCGCCGAGAACGCGTATGCGCCTTATTCGAAGTTCCGTGTGGGCGCGGCGCTGCGGCTGACGAACGGCGAGATCGTAACCGGAAGCAACGTGGAAAATGTGAGCTTCGGGCTGACGATTTGCGCCGAGCGCGCGGCGGTGGTGCGGGCGATTTCCCAGTTTGGACCGATGATTCGCATTGCGGCCGTCGCCGTGGCCAATCTCAATGGCCAGCCCAGCCCGCCCTGCGGCGCCTGCCGCCAGGTGCTGGCTGAGTTCATTGAGCCGGACGCGCCGGTGGTATTTCCCTCGGCTGAAGGCAAGCGAACTATGGCCTTCAGCGAGCTGCTGCCGCTGGGGTTCGAGATGAAAATGCAGTGAGATTATGGCAGGCATGCGGCGATGCAGCCTTGCCTCAAAAGAAGCCATGGCGGCCACAAGCGAACCGATCCGGTCAAGCCAACTGAATAAGAACCCTCCGGCCCACTGCGGCAGCGGCCTTCTGAATCGTGTCCAACTGCACCTTATCGTTCTTTGGATCCAAAAAACGGTCGAGGTGGGCGCGGCTGGTTCCCATGCGCCTGGCCATCTCCGCTTTGCTGATTCCCTGTTCCATCATGGCCCTCTCCACTTGCCAAGCCAACACGTGCTTAACGGCCCGGGTCGTCACCTCCTCGTAAATTCCTTCTTCCTTAAGAAACTCGTCGAGCGACGAGCCAATGTGACGATTCTGCTTCATCCTCGTTCGACCTCCTTCTTCCTTGCCTTTGCCAGCCGTAATTCTGCGTCTGGCGTCCTCTGTGTTTTCTTG
>CAVXOO010000264.1:0-3431 GCA_963762945.1 uncultured Acidobacteriaceae bacterium
TGATCATTTCGTAGAGCACGATGCCCAGCGAGAAAACTACGGCGCGACCTTGTGCGCCAGATTCGATGCGGGTGATTGCTGGCTCAAGGAGCGTGCTGTACGCGCTGCCCTCGACTGATCCTCTACCGCTCAACGCTGCGCACCTTCAGATTCTCCTGGTCATACAAACGATAGACGCGCTTGCCGCTCACCATCCAGCCCTCCCGACGAAGCAGCACGGTCAGACGCCGATACCCATAGCACATGTGTTGCCGCAAGTTCTCGCGATCGGCGGCGAAGCGCCTCCTGGAGCGGTCTATGGCTCGTGTACTGCATGTTGCCCCAAGAGATCACCACCCCCCGCGCTGGTCGCCGCCTCGAAATTCGGTGCGTCTCCGGCGCCTGGGGTGCCCGTCAAATTCGGCATTTTCAGAACCGGCAATGAAAACCCCGCGCCCCACTTGCCCGTCAAACCAAATGCCGAGTCGTGCTCGAAGCGTGTTAAAATCGCTTTCACTTGAACGGCCATGAAAGTAGAAGTCGAATACGGAACTGCGCCGGAACTGACCGCGGATATGATTCGCGCCCAGCTCGAGCTGCTCGTACGCGACGACATCTTTCGTTCCAGCAAACGATCCGTCACGTTCCTCAAATATGTAGTCGAGCAAACTCTCTGCGGATCGGCCGGCCAGATCAAGGAACGGACCATCGGGGTCGAGGTATTCGGCCGGGACCCTGCCTACGACACGAATGTTGATCACATCGTGCGCACCGCGGCCATGGAACTGCGCAAGCGTCTCGCCACCTATTATGTCGATGAGCGGCACCGCAACGAGCTGCGCATGGGCCTTACCCCAGGCTCTTATATCCCGCGCTTCACGCTTCCCGGTCAGGGCCAGCAAACCTTTATCGATCCAGATGCAGACGCCGAGCTGCCCGATGGTGGGCTGGGAAGCCACAGTGCGCACGTTCAGTTCGGCCCCGTCCCGCTGGCCGCGGGCAAGGCCCAAGCGAAGAAAAATCTTCGGCGCTGGGGTCTCTATGGCAGTCTCTTGTTCTTTGCCGCCGCGCTTGCGGTCGTTCTCGGTTATAGCTTGCTTCACCGCTCCAATCCGGAAGATGTCTTCTGGCAGCCGGTGCTCGATACCCCGGGTCCGGTCCTTGTGGCCGTGGGAAACCATCCCAACGGCCCACCGACCCTGCCTGCCCTCGATGGCGCCAGCAGCCCGGTCACACCGGTTCCAAGCTCCGACTCGTCGCAAACTGTGCCTTTCGCCGACACCGTGACCATCGCGCGCGTGGTCGGGACGCTCGAAGCCCGAAACAAACAGGTGCTTATCCACAGGGAAAGCTCCAGCTCGTTCTCCGATCTTCGTGAGGGCGCCGTCGTGCTCATTGGCGCCTTCAATAATGAGTGGAGCCTGCGGCTGACCCGTCAACTGCGCTACAGCCTGGCGATGGACCCGGACCGGCACCTTATCTATATCCGTGACGCGCAGAATCCTTTGTCGCGCAATTGGAGCTGGGGCACGAACCAGCCGCGCGAGCCGGTGACGGGAGCGAACAGCCCCAAATTGCAGGACTTCGCCCTGATCTCGCGCATCCGCGATTCGGAGACCGGCCATGTGGTGGTGGTCATCGGGGGACTATATACCTATGGAACCGAAGCCGCCGGCGAGTTTTTGACCAACCCGGATCTGATGCAAGCCATCGCCCAGGCACACGCGAGCCGAGGCAGCCAAAACCTGCAGATTGTGCTGGGAACGACGGTTACAGACGGCACCCCGGGGCCACCCAGGGTGCTGGCCATCTCGGCGGAGTAGCCTGCCGCGGTCTCCGGACGCGGCGATACATCAATTCACAAATCTATTGATTGCAATGCGATATGGGAATTCCTGACCGTCAGGGACGGTATCTGTCTAGGCAAAGATTGCTCGAATTGACTAGAACCTCCTGGATGCATAAAACGGCTCGCCGGGGCGCGCGTATTTTTGAGCGCCAAAGATGGCCTCCGGCGGAGCTAAAGATGGAGAAAATTCAGGAGGCTGATCATGAGAGCTCTTCTCAGATTGTTGGGTAGTTTGGCGGTGGTTTGCGCGGTGTGCGTGTTTGCGCCGGGTGGGTTGTATGCGCAGGGCCTGGGCAGCATCAATGGCACCGTCACGGACTCGAGCGGCGCGGTTGTGCCCGGGGCTGAAGTGACGGCCACCCAGGCTGCCACGGGGATTTCGAGCAAGACGACGACCGGCAGCGACGGCGCGTACGTCTTCCCCATTCTGGCGCCTTCGACTTACAACATTACGGCCACACGCGCAGGCTTTGAGGTCTCTGCGCAGAAAGGCGTGGAGCTTCGCGCCGATGCCGCGCTCACGATCAACATCACGCTCAAGCCCGGCAAGGCGACTGAGACGGTAACGGTGACCGCCGACAGCGTACAGGTTGACCTCACGACCGGCACTTTGTCGCAAGTCATCGGCACCTCGCAAGTGAGCGATCTGCCGCTCAATGGCCGCAATGCTTCCGCCCTCACGGAAGAGGTCGCAGGCGTCACCTTCGCGCCGGGAGGACAGGCTGACCAGGGTAACACCAAGACCTTCCCGTCAGCGGTTACCATTTCGGCCAACGGCACGTTTGTCGGCCAGACCAACTACATGCTCGACGGCGGCAACAACGTGGACGAGTACACCAACGTGAATGAGCCGTTCCCGATGCCCGATGCGCTGCAGGAATTCAGCGTAGAAACCAGCAACTACAACGCGCAATACGGCCAGAACGCGGGCGGCGTGGTCAACATCATCACCAAGGGCGGATCCAAACAATATCACGGTGACATGTTTGAATTTGTCCGCAACCGGGCCTTCAACGCGGCCAACGCATTCACCTACAGCACCGCACTCAATGCTAAGGTCGTCAACCCGCTGCATCGCGACCAGTTTGGCGGGACGGTGGGCGGCCCGCTCGAGATTCCCCATCTGCTCCATAGCGACAAGTCATTCGGCTTCTTCGGCTACCAGCGGACAATCAATCATGCGGCATCGAGTGCCGGTTCGTCGACGATCCTTCTGCCCACAATCGCCCAAGCAGGCGCGAACGCGTCGGGTGGAGCGCCGGGAACCAACAATCTGGTATTTGCCTCGTGCGTCAGCGATCCGTTTGACCCCAACGGCACCACTTATATGGTTCCCGACGCGAGTTGCCCGGTTCAGACGTCAACGGCTCCAGGCCCCTATTACGCGACTTCGCATACCTGGAAGCCATCTGCCCTGAGCCCGGTCACCAAGGCCTTTTTCGGCTATGTCCCGGCGTTGTCCGCCACCGGCTCCGTTGCTCCCTTCTCAAGCCCTAACAATTTCACGGAGGCGGAGATCACGGCGCGCGCCGATCAGGAGATTACGCCGAAAGACAAATTAATGGAGCGGTACTTTTCCGACGCGTTCGTTCTGCAAGGCGGC
>CAVXOO010000265.1:0-5692 GCA_963762945.1 uncultured Acidobacteriaceae bacterium
CCTCTCGTTGAGGCAACCATTCGGGAGAAGTACCCACAAGTTGTCTACCGGCAGGACTACGCGGACGTTCTATCGGACGACAATATCTGCGGCGTTGTTCTGGCCACGCCGGCCGCGTTGCATTTCGACATGGCAAAGCGCGCTTTACTGGCCGGCAAGGATGTGTTCGTTGAGAAGCCGCTGGCGCTGAACGTCGCTGAGGGAGTGGAGCTTGTCGAACTCGCTCTTGGACGTGGCCGCATACTCATGGTCGGGCACATCCTACAGTACCACCCGGCTGTGAGGAAGCTAAAAGAACTCATCGATAACGGTTCTCTTGGTCGCGTGGAGTACATCTACTCTAATCGCCTCAATATGGGCAAGATCCGTGCCGAGGAAAACATTCTATGGAGCTTTGCACCACACGATGTTAGTGTATTGCTCGGCTTATTGGGAGAAGAGCCGCAATCGACGACTTGTGAAGGCGGCTACTATCTCAGCCAGGATGTCGCCGACGTAACGCTCAGCCAGTTTAGGTTCGCTAACGGCGTCCGCGCCCATGTTTTCGTGAGTTGGCTTCACCCGTTCAAGGAACAGCGACTTGTCGTTGTCGGTTCCGATAAGATGGCGGTCTTCGACGACACGGCAGCCGATAAGCTGGTGCTGTACCCCCACCGAGTGGAGTGGAAGGATCGCGTCCCTAATGCTGTGAGGGCGGAAGCCGAGCCCATAAGCCTGGAAAGCACGGAGCCTCTGCGAAATGAGTGCTGCGAGTTCCTCGAATGCATGGAATCGAGGCGCGCTCCAGTTACCGATGGCCGCGAAGGCCTGCGGGTTTTGCGGGTCTTGAACACATGTCAGCAATCGATGGAGAGCCATAAGGCGGCGTTTTCCTCCGATCTGCCCGAGGCGGTCAAAAAGCCTTACTTCGTTCACCCCACCGCAGTGGTCGATGAGCCGGCCGAGATCGGGGCTGGGACGAAGATCTGGCACTACTCCCACATTCTTAAGGGCGCGAAGATAGGCGAGCGCTGCATCTTCGGCCAGAACTGCCAAGTAGCCGAGAACGTAGTTATTGGCAACAATGTCAAAGTGCAGAACAATGTCTCGATATACGCCGGAACAGTGGTCGAGGATGATGTTTTTCTGGGGCCGTCTTGCGTACTCACCAATGTCACGAATCCCCGCTCTCAGGTGAATCGCCACTCGCTATATGAACCCACTATCTTTCGCCGTGGTGCAACGATTGGGGCAAATGCAACGATAATCTGTGGCATCGATCTCGGCCGATATTGCTTTATTGGAGCCGGAGCGGTTGTTGCCAAAAGCGTTCCAGACTACGCGCTTATGGTCGGCAATCCCGCACGGCAAATCGGCTGGATGAGCCGCCACGGCCACCGGCTCGTCGCTCCCGATGCAGACGGCATCATGCGCTGCCCAGAGAGCGGATTTCGCTATAAGGAGGTCGAAACCGGCTTAGTCCGGTGCCTCGATCTCGATGAAGATTCCCCATTGCCGCCGGGACTGAATGCAGGTTCCAAAACATACGACGAATTCAAGAGCCAAATGACCTTGCAAGAGGCTATCTCATGAAAGTTCCACTTCTCGATCTCAAGGCGCAGTACGCCACCATTAAGGATGAGGTCCTTGCTGCTGTAAGTGAAGTGCTCGACTCCCAGGTTTGCATCCTGGGACCCAAAGTCGCCGAGTTGGAGCAGTCTGTTGCAGCTCTGTCTGACTGTCAATTTGGGATTGGCGTATCTAGCGGGACAGATGCGCTGCTCGCCAGCCTCATGGCTCTTGATATAGGCCCAGGCGATGAAGTTATTACTACCCCCTTCACGTTCTTCGCTACTGCGGGCTGCATATCGCGCACCGGAGCTCTTCCGGTTTTTGTCGATATCGACGCGCGTACCTACAACTTGGATCCCGCAAAACTCGAAGTCGCCGTCACGGGTCGGACAAAGGCTATTATTCCGGTGCACCTTTACGGGCAGATGTGCGACATGGATCCAATCATGGAGATCGCTGCGAAGTACAACCTCTCTGTGATCGAGGACGCAGCACAAGCCATCTCGGCCACCTACAAGGGCCGCAAGGCGGGAAGCGTTGGTACCGCCGGCTGCTTTAGCTTTTTCCCCAGCAAGAACCTCGGCGGCGCCGGCGATGGCGGAATGATTGTGACCAACGATCCAGCCCTGCGCGAACGCCTCGTGGCCATGCGAGCCCATGGTTCGAAGCCGAAGTACTACCACAAATTCATCGGCGGTAATTTCCGGCTCGATCCCCTCCAGGCAGCAATCCTGCTTGTAAAGCTTCCGCACCTTGGAAATTGGTCAGAAGCGCGTCGCCGCAACGCGGCGTCCTATGATAAGGCATTTGCAGGCAGTTGCGTCCAGACGCCCTGGATTAGCCCCAATTGCATCAGTATCTTCAATCAGTATGTAATTAGGGTTCCTGATCGCGACGCGCTACTTGAGGCGCTCAAAAAGGAGTCCATTGGCTGCGAAGTCTATTACCCCGTTGCCATGCACAAGCAGGAGTGCTTCGCCGGCAAGTGCCGGGCGATCGGGGAGCTTCACGAATCTGAAAGTGCAGCGGAAAGTGTATTGGCTTTACCTGTCTACCCAGAACTCACTCGAGAGCAACTCAGCTGCGTTGCCGAAACTGTCTTGAATTTCGCGGTGCCAGTTGGGCGGCAAGTGCAAACTCAAAATGTCAATTGAGGATGCAGCCATTCTGACAGGAACCTCGGAGACACGCGAGCGCGTGTCAAGAATGGCTCGGGTAATTTGTCTTTCGTTCCGCGGCGACCAAAGAGGCTGCCGAAAAGGTCGAAGCGCAGCCGAGGAGAGAGATGCCTTCTGCATCCCGCTGCGGCTGAGCACGATCCAGGTGGCGGGCCCGGTGCACAACATTAACGCCTTCCTCTCAACATCGTTGTGGGCTTCAGTGTAGCGGGCTCTCTATGCGCATGCGGATACATAATGTATCGCGACTGTATCCGCAATGAGCGGGAGTTGGTTCAATCGCTCGGCGAGTTTCGATCGACGCTGTTCCGGTGACGTAATGCCAAGACTCGCGCGGTACAAGAGCCAGCGTGGCCGAAGGGGGAAAGATCAATCCGGCCGCCTGCGGTAAACAGCCAGCTGAGTTTCCATTATAGAAAAGGCACTTTTTTCCAGAAACGAGTGAACAAGAGAATATGAAAACTGTGATCCTCTGCGGCGGTCTCGGTACCCGCCTCCGGGAGGAAACCGAGTATCGCCCCAAACCGATGGTTGAGATCGGTGGTTCAACCGATCTTGTGGCACATCATGAAGCATTATGCGCACTTCGGCTTTCATGACTTTGTCCTGTGCCTGGGCTACAAGGGAGCAATAATCAAGGAGTACTTCCTGAACTACGAAGCCATGAACAATGACTTCACGGTCTGCCTGGGCCGCAACTCTTGCCTCTCGATCAATGGCGAGCACCGGGAGCAGGACTTCCGGGTGACGCTGGCAGACACCGGTGCAGATACTTTAACCGGAGGAAGAGTGGCGCGCATCGAAAAGTACATCGATGGCGATATCTTCATGGTTACCTATGGCGACGGTCTTTCAAACTTGAATATCTCCGACTTGGTAAAATTCCACCGTTCCCACGGAAAGCTCGCCACCGTGACCTCTGTGCGACCGGTATCCCGCTTCGGGGTTCTGGAACTCGATCCTCAGGGAAGGGTGTCGCGATTCTCTGAGAAGCCAACAGTGGATGGCTGGGTCAATGCGGGGTTTTTCGTCTTTGATCGTCGGGTTTTTAACTATCTCTCCGGAGACGATTGCATCCTGGAGCGCTATCCGCTGCAACAACTAGCTGCCGATGGTCAGTTGTTGGCCTTCCCCCACGAGGGCTACTTCCAGGCCATGGATACTTTTCGTGAATACCAGGAATTGAACGCGCTTTGGCGCTCAAATAATGCGCTTTGGAAGGTGTGGGATGAGAGCAGCGTATTGGTCTGACCGCCCAGTTTTCGTCACTGGTGCAACCGGGCTTGTGGGTGCTCATCTCGTCCGCCGACTGCTAAACAGCGCTGCCGACGTAGTCTGTCTGATCCGCGACTGGGTACCGCAATCGGAACTCATCCGCTCGGGAGATCTCGAACGCGTCAAGACGGTGAGGGGCGACCTCCGGGACAGGAAATGCCTTGAGCGGGTTCTGGGCGAATATGAAGTGGACACCGTCTTCCACTTGGCCGCGCAGACCATCGTCGGCATCGCGAACCGCAATCCAATTTCCACTTTTGAGACAAACATTCAGGGAACCTGGAATCTCATGGAAGCCTGTCGCCGCTCGCCGCTGGTAAAAGGCATCGTAATTGCCTCCTCCGACAAGGCATATGGCGACCAGAATGATCTTCCTTATAGCGAGAAGTCTCCGCTGGAAGGAAAACACCCGTATGACGTAAGTAAATCCTGCGCCGATCTGTTGGCGCAATCCTACGCGAAAACGTATGGCTTGCCCGTCACTATTACGCGCTGCGGCAATTTCTATGGGGGCGGAGATCTTAACTGGAGCCGAATCATTCCGGGAACCATCCGGTCTGTGTTGCAGGGAAAGCGCCCCGTGATCCGATCCGATGGACAGCACATTCGCGATTATTTCTTCGTGGAGGACGGCGCCGCAGCCTACATGCTGCTGGCTGAAAAGCTAGGCGCCAATCCCGGTCTCGCTGGCGAAGCTTTCAACTTCTCCAATGAACTTCAAGTTACCGTTCTGCAGCTTGTCCAGAAGATTCTCGAAACGATGAACGCGAATCTTTCTCCGGACATTCGCAATGAAGCATCCAACGAAATCCGCCATCAGTATCTGAGCGCCGCACGGGCACACGACCTGCTCGGGTGGGAGCCCCTCTACACCCTCGGCGATGGGCTTAAGAAACCATCGAGTGGTATCGCGAGTACTTCGCTGCCCGTCTGGCTTGATTCCTGGAACTGTTCCGTGCGGACGGCTCTATTATCAGCCGGGTTCAGCCCGAGTGGTGATGCCCGCACGGCAGATCCGGCGCGGCAAGAGCATAGTTTGGGGGCATTGAAGGGAATCCCTTGCGCGTATTAGTCACCGGCGCTGCCGGATTTGTAGGATCGCATCTTGCGCGGCGTCTGGTTGCGGATGGCGATTCGGTCTGCGTCATACTGCGGCCCGGCTCCGATCTGTGGCGAATCGCCGATCTGTTGGACAAGTTGACAGTTCTCCGCGCTGATCTCCACGACCTCTCGCAAGTTCGCCAGAGCCTCGCCGATTTCGCCCCAGACCACGCCGTCGATCTAGCCTGGCAAGGGGTCATGAACCGGCATCGGAACGAGGTGGAGCAGGCGAGAAACCTGCAAACTGGATTTGAATTGCTAAAGACATTGCGGATGGTCGGATGCCGGTCGTTCGTCGGATTCGGATCCCATGCCGAATATGGCCCGGTGAACGACGCTATCTCTGAGGACGCGCCTACATATCCGACTACAATCTACGGGCTGGTCAAGCTGTGCCGCTTCTATCAGGCGCGAGAATTCTGCGCCGCGAATCAAATGCGATTCGTCTGGCTGCGGCTCTTTTCTTCCTATGGCCCGTGCGAAGACGCGACCTGGGTGATTCCATCAGTCACGCTCGCCCTCTTGAAAGGAGAGTCAGCAATACAGCGTTGCTGTGCCTGTACTGGCTCGTTACGTATTGCCATGAT
>CAVXOO010000266.1:0-3328 GCA_963762945.1 uncultured Acidobacteriaceae bacterium
AGCGCCAACTGCGCGAGATACTCCGTAGAGGAGGCCTCACGCGTGGCTTCCCGAGCGTTCGCGGTTGCAGCCCTTTCAAGTTCTCCGAGTATGCGGTGACGCATTTCGGCTGCCGCGGCCGTGGTGAAAGTGATCGCGACAATTTCGCCAGGATCGTTGACCTGGCCGAGCAGGAGAAGAAAGCGGCGGGTGAGTAGATCGGTTTTGCCCGAGCCGGCAGGGGCCCTCACCAGAATCGAGCGCGCCGGGTCGAGCGCTCTATCGCGCTGCGCCTGATCTGGGGGGCATTTGCGAGGAGTGCTAGGCATCGTCAGCCTCCTCGTCTGTAGGTGACGGCCGATTTTCCTGGATACGGCAGAGAGCTTGAAGTCCGCAGTTTTTGCAGGTCTCGGGATATTCCCGCGGGTCCGCAATGGCGCTGCCGGAGAAAAAATCTAGTGCCAGTTCCTCAATGTTCTCTCTCCAGGCCAAAAGCCGCTCTGAAGTGAGCGGCTTCTTCACCAGATTTGTGTTTCCTCGGAGTTCGCTGCGCAGAGTCGCTCTGGCATCGCGCACCAGTCCAGTGAATTCGACCTCGCGGGGCCGGACTTTGGCGAAAACAAGACCGCCGATGTGGCTCGGATCGCAGCCGAGCGCGAAGTTGGCATAGAGAGGCAACTGCACGTCGTCGGGGCGGGGGAGATCCCACGCGCTGGGCGAGACCACGCCGGATTTGTAGTCGATGACGAGCAGGGAAGCGTCTTGAAGGCGGTCGATGCGGTCGAGGCGCACTTTGAGGTTGAGGCCAGCGATCGAGGGTTGCGCATCGAACTCCGTTTCTGCCACGGTGAAAGGAAGGCGCGCGGATTCGTAGCGAAGCCATTCGGTAACAAGTGCGATGAGGCGCGCCGCTTCGAGTTCCAAATATCTTGCTGGCATGGACTCGCGTGCACGGGTGGGTGTCTTCTCAGTGAGCACGCGGCGTACGTGGTCTTCAACAAAAGTTTCGAGTCGATCTGTCTTTTGAAGAAGCTCCGCATGAGTGCGAATGCCGTTGGGAGGACCGGCCCAGATCGCGTGCAGGACTTCGTGCAGCAGGAGGCCACGTTCTGAAGCGGTGAGACCGGCTTCAGCCGCATCCCATCTCTGCGCATCGAGGCGTGCCGTGGCGAAGGCACGAAAAGCACAACGGGACTGGGTGGTGAGGAGATTCGAACCGCCGGAAACCTCGCGAAGAGGGTAGGGAATTTGCGTCGCGTCGTCGAAATCGATCGTGAGCGGTTCGGGAGCCGACGGCGCGATGAATTGCTGCGGCAAATCCTGCGGCGCGCCGGCGCATTGGGTAACGAGACGCGAGGGCCGTCCTTCGACTCCTTCACTTTGCCGCGCGTAACTGAAGTGGACGTCGGGCGCGGAGGCAAGCAGCCTGCGCGTCATGACGCCGGCAAGATCCCAATCAAGCTTGGGCGTGGCGTGTGGCATTCCGGCCTGGCGCTGAATGGCGAGTGGAAGCAACGGGTGCGTAGCGCCGGCAGCGGGCCACGCTTCCTCACTGGCGCCGAGGAACCAGATAGCGTCGGCGGCGAGGCCCGCGGATTCCGCGGGACCGGCGATCAGAATGGGTGCATCTTCGGATTCCGGTGCAAAGAGAGTTTCGTTCACGGCGCGATCGAGGGCCGCGAGGAATTCGCGCCATACCATTTGGCGGCCATCAAAACCGAGCGAAGCGCAATTGTTAACGGTTTGCTGCCAGCGGCGTAAGACCTGAAACTCGGGGCTAGTTAGCGTGCGCGCGCCAGGCCAGCCTGCGATCTCGAGCAAATGCGGCACAAACTCAGCCCAGGCAAGCGGAGATTGCAGGCGGTGCGTGGACTCCTCAAGGCGCTGCCGTGCTTGCGTCGTGCGCGCGACCCACTCGGCCGGCAAATCGGCGCGCGGCCGCTGGCTGAGGAATTGTTCGAGCGTCCAGTTCGGGCGCTGTAAGCCGCGGCGGCGCAAAGCGCGCATGAATGCCGTAAGTGCGCGCGATTCGCTGGGTGAAGCGGCGATTTGTCCTGTCGAAAGAAGCCAATCGAGTTCGTTTTCCGCGATCGCATCGCCGAGCCAGCGCAACAGTAATTGTGCACCGCGTGCGAGCGCGACCTGACAAAGCGGAACGCCGAGCGAAAACTCGAGCGGGCTTGCGGCGCTGAATGAGTCTTCGCCGACGCCCAGATAGCGTAAGAACGCACGCTCGATTTCGCCGCGGCGTTGGCGCGCATCCTGCGTTATTACGAGTAATCGCGCGCGTGGATTGGCCGCGAGCTGCGCCTTCGACCAAAGTGCACAGGCAGCCAATTCGGAGGCTGGGTCCGCAGCGGCATGGAAATGGATCTGCGTAGCCGGAGAGCCGAGCGGAACCTCATGCACGCGATCGTCGTCGCCCCATGCAGCAAAGAGTGTTTGCAGCGCAGGCCAAATTCGGTCGAAACCGGCAAGCAAGAGCGGCGGACGCTCCGCGGACTCGGCTTTGAGCGGCGCAAGAAGCTCCAGCGGAAGACGCGCTCCGCTGATGAACTTTTCTTCACGGCAAATCTGGTTGAATGCGGCAAGCCAGGCGCTGAAGGCTCCAGCGTCCTGATCCCATCCGATGCGCGCAGAGTCTTTGAGGAACTGCGGAGCGTAGGCACAGAGCAGATGATGCGCGTCCATGGCGAGCGCGGCCAGGCGATCGGAGCCGCCGGCGAGCGCGACGGCAGCAGGCGCGGCTTGAGCCACGACGCGCGACCAAAGAGATTGTTCCTGGAGAGGGCTGAGCACCAATCTGCCGTCAAAAACACGCTCATCCCAGGCGTTGCGAACAAAAGTTTGCCAGTCCAGAATGTTGGGCGAGGGCCATGCGGTGAGCCCTTCCAGGCGGGCACGATGAAATGCTGCCGTGAGGGACCGGGCGGCGCGCTCGCTGGCGGTGACGACAAGACCGCCTTCGCGCAGCCAAGCATCTGTTGATTTCAGTTCAGGGTTCACAGTTCTCAGTTCGCAATCCTATGCCCAAGGATACCGCTGCGAGGGTGGCTGCCGGACAAGGCTGCGATTGGCTTGTTATGAACTTCAAACTGTGATTTCCGGTGGTCAGTCCACTGGTTGTACACTGGAAACGATGCGAATTCTCGTTGCCAGCACCCTGCTTGCTGTTGCCTTTTTGGCCGGATGCCATTCCCGCCCAAAGCCAGAGGCTCAAGGCTCCCCCGCGCCCGCGTTCAAGGTGTACAAGCTGCGTGGGAAGGTGGTATCGACCAATCCCGCAACCGGCGAAGTGACGGTGAATCATGAGGCCATTCCCGGCTTCATGGATGCGATGACGATGCCT
>CAVXOO010000267.1:0-8220 GCA_963762945.1 uncultured Acidobacteriaceae bacterium
GATGCGCTACCAGACTGCGCTACGCCCCGATTCCTCTATCGATTGTAACCCGGATCGAGTTTTCTCGACTGCCTACGCGCTACCGTTCGCTCGGCCGCATTCGGGTCAATTTGCGGCGCATTCGCCCGTCTGTGCTCGTCGGCTTCTGGTCCGCATCGATGCTACAATCTATAGCATAGATGGCGGCTATAGTTCAGAGGCAGAACGCCTGACTGTGGCTCAGGATGTCGTGGGTTCGATCCCCACTAGCCGCCCCAATATAAAACTATAATTTACGAGATTTGCCTCCTTCCAGCGTGCAATGAGTGTTTTGATGGCGCCCAATATCGAGGGCAAAATCATAGCGCTGCAGCTCTACCGCCGCCACCGCAAAGAGTGCGAATCAGGGCACCGGTAGGACACCAAAAGCCGACAGTTCGAGGAAGGCCGCAGAGGCTGGAAACGCTGTGCGTGCCTAATCCATGCCATCGGCACCATCGCCGGAAGGTTCAGCCGCCAATCGACCGGAAAATGGGACTGGGAGCAAGCAAATTCAGTTGCTGCGGCGTGGGAATCCGCCGGATCCTGGCCCGCAAACGGTTCTCGGCCAGAACCGAAGCCGCCCCCGGCACCCGATCCTCCTCCCGTTCGAACGACGGTGAAAGAAGTAATCGAGGCGTACCTGGGCAAATGCAAGAGCCGCGACATTAAAGGGTCAACCCTGACTAAATACAAAACGCTCCCCAATCAATTCGGGGCCTATTGCATCGATCAAGGCTATCTCTACATCGATCAACTCGGCGTCACCGACATGGACCGCTTTTACGGGTCATGGAAAGACGGCAAGAAGGGGAAGGCCAAAAAGCTCGAGCGGCTTAAGGGCTTCGTCAAGTTTTGCATGAAGAGGAAGTGGCTCGTCGAAGACATCGCTGAGGATTTGGAACCACCGCCGAACGCCTCCGCGCCGAAAATCAAGTATGCTGCCGCGTAGAAAGCCGCTGCCAATTCAACAGTGGCTGCGACATCCTAAAATCATGCAGGAAACTTAGTACGGAGCTGTAGGCTGGCCTGGAAAGCTTTTCTCGAGCTTTCCAAGCCCAGCCTTCAATGCAATACGCATCCCGTCTGACCCTCATGGTCAGGGATATTGCCTTATCTTCAGATCCTTCAGCGTAGCAGGCCACTGATTGAAATTGTCGGCGTGCTTTTGCCGACGGCCACCGTTGCTCACCGACCTGTCCGATTCGAACTCCTTAGCAGTCGGCTCTTCCTTGGCGAGTTTGAGTAGATTGACCATGCAGAACTACTTTGCATCTGGCCGCTGTTCGAGGAAATCACCTGATGCAGTCAGGAGTACCGACAATGGACGCAACTTCTGCGAGCACTCGTGACGAGTGATGATCGAACTCGGACCGGCCAAACAGATGCCCCGAATAGACGTTTGGTGGTTGATCTAGGTCAAGGTACGGTTCAATGTCGATATTAAGGAGGGCGTGATTGATCGAATCAACGAAAACTCCTGCAGAGGCTTGAGCCTCTTTGATGTAAGAGCTGTGGATACCCATAAACAGGCCGGTGGACATGACCAATTCTGCCATCTCTTCTCGCTACAAGCTGCGGGCCGATGATCGTATCGGGCGCCTTCGCGGCGTTCCGCCTGAATCACCCGCCATGGCAATTTGGGATTCTCGAGGCGAAGATCCGTGAAAGGTCAGCATGGTCGACCATCCGCGCGGAACTCGGAGGCAGCGGTGGAATAGATGGCTGAGCGCGTCACCGCGCTCTCGACAGCCGCGGGATTCGGCTGCATGTTTCAACTACGATTGAGGCTAGATTGACATGAAGTGCGACGCGTCAATCTGTTCGGTCTGTCCCAGTAGCTCGCCTCAGGTGTCTCGATACGGCGTTAGTTTGCTCCTCATGGCTTCGTGCATGAAGAGCCATAAACTCATCTGAACTGGTAGGCAATGCTTCTGACAGTCACAGCCACCCACCGTCCAGCCTAGGGCTAATGGGGAGAACCGCACGGTTACAGAGCTGCTACTTTATTGAGTCTTCGTTGCTCGTGGAATGCACCGATCGTCACAGAGCTGCCTGGCGCGGCGCGAACTCCTCCATGACATTTGGGCTCAGAGTAGCGTCGGCAATCCCATACGGGAGATGAGGTCCCGGAAGCCGGGATTGTTGCGCAACGCAGCGAAACGGGGATCGACATTCACCCAAATCATCGGGAGCATACGCCTGCGGAATGCAACTTCAAGACGCTCCATTGCGGCATCGTCTTCTCCGAGTCCAGCGTAGACCAGGGCTTCGCTCAGCGGTGACACTGGCTCGTTTTCGGATCGGCGGCGCAGTTCCTCAATTGCGGCCTGAGCCTCGTCGCGATCTCCCATGCGTGCGTGGCAGTACGCGCTCTCGGCGAGCGCGGCGGGCGGGTGACCCATGATTTCGGCGGCGCGGTCGAAGTGCCGGATGGCTTCGTCCCACAATCCCTGTTCGAGCAGGACGCGGCCGAGAGACCAGTGTGCGTGGCCGAACCCCGGCGCTACCTCAAGCGTGGCATCGAGAGTCCTGGCCGCTTCCGGGTAGCGCTGCATCCGGTAGAGACAGCCTCCGATGGCGGTGTTGACGATGGCGGAGAGGGGATCGAGCTGTCCGGCAAGACGCAACTCCTCAAGCGCCTCCTGGAGCCTGCCCTGGGGAGTAAGAAAGTCGAGGCCGTAATGGAAATGGACCATGGCCAGATCCGGTCCGGCATTGAGTGCGCGTTGAAAGGTTTCGCCGGCGGCAGCCCAGTCCCAATCCCATCCGGCCTGGGTGATGGCCAGGTTGCACAAACCTGTCGCGGAATCGGGCCGGAGACGCAACGCGGCGTCTAGCGCCAACTTGGCGGCGGGCGCCGCTTCCGATGCAGGTTCGAGTCCGTACCATTCAAGCCGCATGTGAGTTTCGGCAATGCCGATCCATGCCGGAGCAAAGTTCGGATCCGCCGCGGCGGCACTGCGGAACAGGTCGCGTGCCTCCTGGAACCCCATGGGCGTTTCGCGATTGAAAGCGTAGCGCGCGCGGAGATACAGATCGTAGGCTTCGGGAGCGGGCGAATCGTGAATGGTATTGAGCGCGGAGAACCTTGCGCCGAGCTGCTGCCGGAGTTCCTCAAGAACCGCGGACGTGAGCTCATCCTGCAGGGCGAAAAGATCCTGCGCCTTGGCGTCGAACCGCTTCGACCACACCTGGAAGCCGTCGGAGGCTTGTGTGAGTTGAACCGCGAGGCGAATACTCGCGGCGGAGCGGCGCAGACTCCCATTCACCACCAGCCGGACTCCGAGACGCTGGCCGATCTCGCGCACATCGGGATTGGTGCCTTTGAACTGGAACGACGAGCTGCGGGAGACCACGCGTAATCCGGCGATGCGAGTAAGCCCGTCAATCAACTCCTCGGCCAGCCCATCACAGAGGTACTCGTTCTCGGGGTCGGGACTGATGTTGACCAAGGGCAGCACTGCGATGGTGCGTTCCGCAGGCTGCTGCGATGCGGCGGATGGCTTGGAGATTTCCGGGCTTAACTGTTCAAGCAATTCGCTCATGGTCTGAAAACGGTCTGCCGCGTTCGGCGCCAGCGCCCGGCGGACGGCCATCTCTATCGTCTGCGGAATCCCCGGCCGGATGCCGCGCATCAACGCAGGATCTTGCATGTGTGTCGCGCGTAGCACATCGATGGAGGAGGCGCCGGAAAAGGGCATGACGCCGGTGAGCATGCGATAAAGAATGACGCCGAAGGAGAATATGTCGGCGCGCGTATCGGCCTGCGCGCCATCGGCCTGCTCGGGCGGCATGTAGCCGACCGTGCCCACTGCGGAGCCATGGAAGATGCTGAGCGCATCGGTCTCGGCATCCGGGGATACCGCCGTGATCATTTTCGCCAGGCCAAAATCGAGGATTTTGATACTGTCGTCGCTTCTTACCAGGACATTTGCCGGCTTGAGGTCGCGATGGACAACGCCTGCCGCGTGCGCTGCGGCGACGGCGTTTCCAATCGCACAGCCGATCGCGAGAGCACGGTCGATGGGAAGTCCTCCCTGCGGGATCAGGCGGTGAAGAGGCGAACCGGATACAAACTCCATCACAATGCAGGTGAGGCCGCTTATGAAGAGGATGTCGTAAATGGTGACGATTCCCGGATGATTGAGCGACGACGCCAATCGTGCCTCGCGCAGGAATGCTTCCTTGAGCTGCGCATTCGATGAGGCCGGCCGAATGATTTTGAGGGCGACATCGCGATTGAGACGCGTATCCCGCGCCTTGAATACGACGCCCATGCCTCCAGCGCCGATCCGGGCCTCGACCTGGTAAGGCCCGACAAAGGTTCCAGGCGCGAAGGAAGTTCCTTCTCCGCCGCCGCTATGAGTGCTTTGAGCCGGATCGGTCGATGGCTCTAGACCAGATGAGATATCGGCTCGCTCCTCGGAAGGCAGAGGGTGTCCCTCGGAGCAGATTGTGGTTTCCTCTGCGGCCGCCTGAGCGGAATAGCCCTCAGGCCGCAGCTCGGACCGATCGCTGGTGCGCGCAGGGCTTGTGGGGACCTCGTTGGGGGGAATCTCTCCCATGTCCTTACAATATAGTCTGGGGATTCCGCCAAACGCGAAGGTGGCTGGGCGTGATCGCAGCAGGGGCCACACTGGGTCCGCCGGTGCGGCGCGCTCCGATTCTCCCAAACCAGATTCGGCATTCTTCTCCAGTCTCGACGCCGATGGGCCTCGATGCCGATGTGCAAGGATCTCATTACGATGAATTCAGTTCTGGGAGCGAACGCTGCGTGCGATCGTCACTGACTCTGGCATCTTATCTTCCCCGCTACCAACGCCGGCTGATTGTGGAAGGCCGCAGGCCGGGTCAGGATGCCTTTGCCGAGTGCAGTCATGCGGCGATTCTGATGGTAGACATCTCCGGCTTCACGGCTCTCACGGAGCGCCTGGCGAAACTCGGCGCGGCGGGTGCGGAGCAGCTTTCCGGCATTCTGAACCGGCATCTCGGGCGCATCGCGGAGATTGCCGAGTCGCGTGGCGGCGACATCGTCGCCTTTGCAGGCGACTCGGCCATTGCGATGTGGCCGGGTGAGGAATCGCGGCAGACAGCGAACCTGATCCTTGCCGTCCAGGCAGCGTTGCAGATTCAATCGGAGCTCGACGGTTCCCAGCCGCAACCGGGCGTCACGCTAAGGCAACGCGCGGGCGTGGCCTGCGGCACGCTCCGCATCATGGAGCTGGGCGGCGTCGGTGGGCGCTGGCAGTTTGCGGTGACGGGCGAGCCGCTCGTAGACGCTGCCGGCGCTCAGCTTGTGGCCAAAGCAGGAGAGGTCGTGCTTTCGCCGGCCGCATGGAATCTGGTGAAGGATCTCGCCGTCACTCCTGATTCGGAAGTGCCTGATCCGGGAAATGGACCTGTGCGGGTAACGGCCGTGCGAGAAGACTTTTCTGTATTACCGTTCAGCGCTCCGGGGGAACTCCCCGATGTTGAAGGCCGAGTCTCGGAGGAAAGACTCCTCTCGGCCTTCGAACCGTATGTCGCGAGAGCGGTGGTTGAACCGGCTCAAGTCTGGCCAGGAGGATTGGATCGCCGAATTTCGCAATCTCACCATGCTCTTTGTCAATCTGGGGAAGAATCCGCCGGATAGTTCCAGCGAAATTGCCTCGTTACACCTGACGGTACGGTGCATTCAGGAGGTGCTGGAGCGATTCGAAGGCACGTTCTACCAGTTCCTGATGGATGACAAGGGGCTGACTGCCATTTGCGGATTTGGACTGCCGCCTTTGGCGCACGAAAACGATGCGCGGCGCGCGATTGAAGCGGCGATCGAGCTCAGGCAGAGACTGAGCCTTCGAAACATACCGGCCTCGGTGGGCATTGCCACCGGCAGTGTTTTTTGCGGGATCAACGGTAGCGGCACGCGCCGCCAGTACACGGTATTGGGAAACACCGTGAACCTGGCTGCTCGCCTCATGCAGGCGGCCAACGGTTCGCTCTGGTGCGACCAAGCAACTTCCCAAGCCGCCTCCGCCCCTTCTCTCCAATTTGAGCGCCACGGCGACGTTGTTCTCAAGGGCCTTTCCTCGCCGGTCGCCGTCTTCGCGCCCGCCCGCGGATCCGATTCTGCCGCCGATCTTGCTTCGCGATCGCACAGTCAAAAGCGGGCTCCCATAGGGCGTGAAGCCGAACTGGACATTCTGGCCAACGCGCTATCGAGGCTCGCGAGCCGCAGTGAGGGCGGATGCATCCTTATTGAAGGAGAAGCGGGGTCGGGGAAGTCGTGCCTGCTGAGCTATTTTTCGTGGCAGGTGGAGCAACTCCGGCGGGACGGAAACCCGATTGCCTGCTGGTCTGCCGCTGCCGATCCGATCCAACAGTCAACGCCGTACCACGTGTGGCGGGCCATCTTCCGCGATCTACTGGAACTCTCCGGCGCTCCGGTTCAAGAACAGCGCTACAGGGTCCTTGCCGCACTCGAAGGCGATGAGAATCTCCTTCCGTTGGCCCCGCTGCTCAACGTCATCCTGTCGCTGGATTTCCCTGAGACCGCCGCTACCGCCGCGCTCGAGGGCCAGGCTCGCGCACAGAATACAGAGCAATTGCTGCTGGAAATCCTGAAGCACGCAGCCGTGCGCTCGCCTATCGTTGTCATTTTGGAAGACGCGAATTGGTTCGACGCGTCGTCCCTGCGTCTTGCACTGTTGGTGCTCCAGCGGATCCCGGAGATCGAACTCATCTTGTCGAGCCGCCCACAGCCCGAGTCCGCGATGCCCGAGTTCACTGAACTGATCGCGCTCCCGGTGACTCGCCGTCTGGTGCTCGATGCCTTGAAGCCGGCGCAGGCATTGCAAATGGTTTGCCGGAGCCTCGGCGTGAATGCGCTTCCCCCAGAGGCGGAGCGCGTCATCGAGGCGCGCGCGGCCGGCAATCCTCTCTTTTCTGAACAGCTTGCGTATGCGCTCCGGGATAACGGATTGATCGCCATCAGCGACGGTCAGTGCCGAATTACCGAGTCCCTCCCCGGCGCCTCGCTCGATGCGGCGCTCTCCGGCATGCGCTTTCCGTCCACCGTCGAAGGCGTGGTCACCAGCCGTCTTGACCGCATGACACCCGGAGAACAGTTGACCGTAAAGATCGCCAGCGTCATTGGGCAGAGCTTCCGTCTTGAGCTGCTGACCAGCCTTTATCCGGCCGAGGACGCACGCTCTGAGCTTCCCGGCCACCTCGACCGGCTTGAGAAGCTCAATCTGGTCGATCACTCCGGCGCCGGCAGCCCGCTCTACACATTCGGCCACGCGGTGGTGCGCGATGCCGCATACAATTCCGTTCCCTTCGCTCGGCGGCGGCAGCTTCACCGTTCGGTCGCGGAATGGTATGAGCGCGAATTCGAGAGCAACCTTGCTCCGCATCTCACCCTGTTGGCGCATCACTGGACACAGGGCGAGTTGTTGGAGAAGGCGGTCTACTATTGTTCGGAGGCCGGCAAGCAATCCTTGCGCAATTATGCGAATTCTGAGGCGGCGCGCCTTTTCAGTGAGGCACTTCGGCTGGACGAAAGCGCGCCCGACGATGGGCATCCGCGTGCGCGAGCCAACCGCCGCGGCGAATGGGAACTTTATCTCGGCAAGGCCTATGTGAACTGGTCGAAGTATGTCGAAGGCCGGGCTCACCTCGAAAGCGGTCTATCGCTGCAAAGACAGAAAGTTCCTTCGCATGCCGCCGGCACGGCGGTGGCGCTGTTGAAGGAAGTAGCCGTCCAGGTGGTGCACCGCCTGCTGCCCAGTCGACTCAGGCCTAGCCGCCTCCGGCCTTCCTCCGCTGAGGACCGTCGTGAGAAGCTGCTCGAATTTTCGCGGACCTTTGAGGCACTAACCGAGCTCTATTATCTCCAGGACGAACCTCTGCGCTGCCTGCACGCGGTATTCCGCTCGTTGAACCTGGCTGAAGCGGCCGGGCTGTCGCCTGAACTTGTTCGCGGCTATTCTTCTGTTGCCTCACTGCTTGGATTCATGACCTTGCACCGCGTTGCCCGGTTCTACTTCGATCTCTCCGCTCGTGTTTCGCAGAGCATTGCCGATCCGGCCTCGAATGCATGGGTGGCGCTCGGCCGGGCAGTGTATCTGACGGGACTGGGGCAATGGGACGTGGCCGCCGCACTGCTGGAACAGTCGATTGCTGAGAGCGACAGAGCAATACGCGACTGGTTCAGGCATA
>CAVXOO010000268.1:0-3744 GCA_963762945.1 uncultured Acidobacteriaceae bacterium
CGCCGCCATCAACGCCAATAAGCACCGCGGCGGACGGTAAAGGCAGCGTCCAGCAGCCAGCCCATGGAATTCCGCCCAAAAAATTCAAGGAACGCGAAAGCAAGGGACACAGCGCTTGTGTCGATCGAGCGGCAATCTCCCCATCGCCGGTTATACGACCGGAACGGTTCACTGACCGTAAACCGACTTTTGAGGGCCTTTCCGTCCTCACGGGCGCATCGGCGATTTACCCTAAAACTCGGCGCGACTAGTCATACACGCGTTTCTATTCGATTCTTGAGTTGGCGCTATACTCCCGAGGCAAACCATACATTAGAGCGCCAGAAGATCGCGCAGGACCTTTGCCTGCCGTCGCGAGACAGCTACATCGATTCCGTCGCGCAGAGAGACTACATAGCCGTCGGCTTCCGGTGAGATCGATGTCACTCGGCGCAAATTGATAATCTCGGAACGATTGGCTCGGAAGAACAGGGCCGGATCCAGACGCAGCTCAATTTGCCCGAGCGAGCGAGGGATTATCGGGTGATTACCCGCAAAGAAAACGCGAGTATAGTTACCTTCGGCGCGCAGAAGGCTGATCTCATCCATACGCGCGAGCCAGCATCGATCCCCGTCGCGAACGAATACCTGACGCAGATTGCTACCGGTTGTCGTGGTTGCAACTGTGCCTGTGGTTTGCGCTTCGCTTTCGGTTGTGGAGGGGCGAGCCTGCAATCGCTCGCGCACGCGGCGCAAGGCCTCAAAGAGGCGCTCCGGAGCAATGGGCTTAAGCAGGTAGTCCACGGCGTTCAGTTCAAAACCACGCAGAGCATAGCGATCGAAAGCTGTAGTGAGGATGGTCTGCGGAGGGTTGGGGCAGGTCTCGAGCATCTCGAGGCCGCTACGGCCTGGCATCTGGATATCCAGGAACAATAAGTCGGGGCCGTGCTTCTCCAGCATCTCTTCGGCATCGTTGGCGTTGCCAGCTTCTCCGGCGATTTCGACATCGGGGTATTCTTTGAGCAAGCGGCGAAGCTCCTGACGCGCAAGCCGCTCGTCATCTACGATGATCGCTCGCACATGGCCTCCGTGGTCTGGTAGGGGATCGAGACGGCGGCGCGGACCCAGCCTGGCGGTTCTTCCGTTAGATTGAAGTGGGCGGATTCTCGATAGAGAAGCAGCAGCCGCTCGCGTGCATTCGCCGTACCGATCCCCGCAGCTCCGTAGCGAAGAGTGCCAGTATTGCAGATTTCAATCTGAAGCAGATCCCGGATCCGCCGGATGCGAATCTCGAGTTCGCCACCGTCTGGCAATTCGGCGATGCCGTGTTTCAGCGCGTTTTCAACCAGACCCAGCACCAGCATGGGCGGCACAAGGCCCGATACGGCATCCTCGTGGATGTCACGCCGAATGCGAAGACGATCCTCAAACCGCACGGATTCCAATTCGAGATAGGCGTTCACCGTGGCGAGTTCCTCTTCGAGGGAGATGAGGCTCCGCTGGTCCTGACGCAAGGAAGATCGAAGCAGTTCCGCCAGACGGGTAACCATCTCCTGGGCGCGCCGGCTGTCTTCATCAATCATGCCACGAAGACTATTGAGGCAATTGAAGAGGAAGTGCGGGTTCAACTGCTGGTGCAGCGATTGCAGCTTGGACTCACGAAGCAACACTTGCATGCGCAACGCGTCCAACTCCGCGGTGCGCCTGCGCCGTACGGCCTGCACGCTGAAATAGATTGCCAGCCACATCCCCACCAACAACGCACTGAAGAAGATGGTGACGCCAACAATCGCCATCCCTTCATCTCGGCGGCCCAAGTTCAGCGCGCCTTCAAGGGCCAGGGCTCCGTCCAGCGCAAGCGTCTGAAACACGCCTATAAGCAATGCCCCTGCCATCAGGCGGGGAATGAGTTTGGAATATGAAATCTCACTCCAGCCGCGCAGTTTGATCCGCGAGCGCAGTAGGTGTGTTCCCAGCAGGCCGGCCAGGCAGTATGCCAGGTCGGCCACAAACTGTTTTGGCCCGGCGGCATGGAAGGGCACAAGGACGGCCAGAAAATATACGAGGCCATATCCTCCCCAGCCCAACAACTGACAGGTCCAGTAGCCTTTGCTTTTACCACCTGTCGAGCCTGTCCTGTTATTGAAGGCGTGCATGCCGTGGCCTCCTCCTTATGCTACTTACTCGAAAACGCGGGATGCGTGCTCGTTGCGAGAAAGCCGTCCACTTGAGTATTGAACCATGCCGGATCGTCCCACATGACAAAGTGGCGGGCTTGTTTTGCCATAACGAACTGCAGGTGGTTCACGTCAGCATACTGTTGATGGAAAAGCTGGGTCGCAGCATCTTCCGTTACGCCATAGTCTTTCAGACCGATCCAAGTGCCGATGACCAGCACAGGAGACTCGATCTTTCCCATCTCCGGTCGCAGGTCGGTGCTCACCAACTCGATCATGGCATTGGTCACTGTCTTTTGATCGGATGCGAGCCCCCAGGAAATCAGGGTCCTCTGATCCTGCTGGCTGGTTGCCATTGCATTTGTGCTGGCGCCCGATCGCGTCATCCCTTCCCACTGCTCATGAGTCATGCCTTGCATGCCGGCTTGCATCTTCTCAATCGTTGGTTGTGCCGCTGCCAGCGAATCGGCCCGAAACCATGCGCCGGCCATAAACGGCAGTGAGTCCACGATAATGACCGGCCCCACAAGCTTGGGATAGTGCGCCGCCAGGTCCAGGGCAATGGATCCGCCCAGGCTATGGCCCATGATTACCGGTTGGTCCAGATCGTGGTCGCGAATGTATTGCGCAATCTGCTCCCGAGCGGTAGTTAGCAGCGGAGCGTCAATCGGAGGCGTTCCCGCGAACCCAGCCAATGTTAGCTGAATGCATCGGTAACGGTCGCTCAGATGAGCAGCGGTGGCATCCCACGTAGCGCCGGACGAGGCAAGCCCCGGAATCATGATGATGGCGCGTCCTTGACCTTCGACTTTCACCTGGAACGCGGAATAGGATTGCCCCGCGCTCCTCACTGATGCGGTCGGCGGAGCCGAAGACGCCGTGAGCAGTTATGTATGTGGAATGGCAGCGGGCGTTTAGAGTGGATGCATGTTTGTGCGGCGGATCGCGGTGGAAAGAGTGGATGCAGCGGGGGCGCGTCAGGCGTGCCCGATTGCATGGATCGACAACTTTGCGATGCGCAACTTTACCAACGACGCGGTCTTCGACGATACGCTGCCGGTTGCGGACGGACTGCTGGAAGCAGGGACGCGGGTGCCGCTCGACCGGCTACAGGCGGCGATGGAAGACTGGTTCCGGCGGAAGGGGTATTTGAAGGCTGGCGAGCGGGTGGAAGTGGCCGAAGTGGTCAGTGATCAGTGATCAGTGGTTAGGAGCCCGACCGTGCGGCGGCGTGGAACTTTCTGAGCCGTTGGGGCGTTTTGAGCTTTCAGCTTGTCAGCGCCGGTTCGGGATTCTCGACGGCAGGGCCATTCCAGAGGAGCAGTTCCGATTCGCGGCGGGCTTTGAGGCCGGCGTTTTCTTGTGTGCCGGCATGATCCCAGCGGAGAAGTTGCTGGCCGGCTTCTTCAAAGCGTCCGGCGTTGAGTTGGCGAAGCAGCGTTGACTCGGCCAGGCGGGTCTGGCCCAGATTGAAGACAAAATCGACGATCGCGTCGTACTGGCCCTGAGTAAGTTGGGCTTTGACCAGGCGCGCAACGGTCTGCTCGGCTTCGCGCACATCGCTATACGTACGAACGAAGTGGGTCAA
>CAVXOO010000269.1:0-3858 GCA_963762945.1 uncultured Acidobacteriaceae bacterium
CGGACTCGCTGAAGTCGCCGGTGAAGGCGATCTGGGTTGGCGCCAGAGCGATGCTGCCGGTGTTCTGGAGCGTGACCGTCTGCGCGCTGCTCGTGCTATCGATGGTCTGGTGAGAAGGGTGAGCGCGTAGGGAGCCACGGACGCGGCCGACATGGCCGTGCCTGCGGTCAGGAGAGGCGCTTGCCAGATGCCGCGCCCATACGTAGCCGCCACCAGCACTTGGTTGGAAGAGGTTTGCGATGCGGCGCTCAACTCGACCGCGGGCGCGCCGGGAAGCCCCGTGCCGAAGACCGCCCAGCAGTTCACGCCGTGTTGCGCGCATTGCGCAACCTCGGAGGTGTAGAAGATGCCTGGCGTTGGTGGCAATGTAAACCGTGTTGGTGCTTTGCGGATCGACGGCCAGGCTGCTGGCAGGGGTCTCGGGAAGGTTGGAGACGATTGCATTCCAGGCGGAACCGCGGTCGGTGGAGCGATACACAACGTCTATGTTCTGGGTGGTGGCCGACCGCACCGTGGAGAAGTTGATCCGCGGCCGGCTCGGCGAGGCTTTTCCCGAGCATGGCATCTTCGGCGAAGAAGGCACGCGCGAGCGGCTCGATAGCGATTATCGCTGGTACGTGGACCCGCTCGACGGAACCACCAACTTTGCCCACGGATTCCCGCAGTTTTGCGTCTCAATGGGACTGGAACACCGGCCGAAGGGCACTGCGCCTTGCGAAGACGGAACTCTGGTAGCCGGGGTGATCTACGATCCCATGCGCGACGAGCTCTTCGCCGCCGAGCGCGGGCGCGGAATGCGGGTGAATGGCAAGCCGGGGCGAGTCTCGCGCGTTGCCACGCTGTCTGAAGCCCTGCTGGCCACGGGATTTCCGAGCCACAAGCGCCACGCCAGCCCGAATATTCACTTCTACCACGAGTTCACTTTGCGCTCGCACGGGGTACGGCGGGCCGGCTCGGCCGCGCTCGATCTCGCCTACGTGGCCTCTGGCCGCCTCGACGGCTTCTGGGAGTTCAATCTCAATCCCTGGGACACGGCAGCCGGGATTCTGCTCGTCGAAGAGGCCGGTGGCCGCGTCACTGACTTCGCCGGCGCGCACTACCGGCTCGCCAGCGACGAGATTCTGGCCTCAAACGGCTTGATCCACGAGGAGCTGATGGGATTCTTCGCGGACATGTTTGCCGGACGGAATCTCAAGCCCATCCCGACGCCCGCGGAGTTTGCAAAAAACAGGGAACGAGGGACCAAGGGACCAAGGGACCAAGAAAGACGAGTCTAACCGCCCAATTCGGGGCCTTCACGCTTTCGACTCTTTCCCCGCTTGCGGGATTGCTGATGAAGGCCGCAGTGATTGATTGCAAACGAGCTGGGTTTTCTTGTTCCCTCGTTCCCTTGTTCCCTTGCTCCGTGCCTTTCTGCTACTATCAGCCTCGTGAAGTTCAGTGCGGCGCTTGAATTGAGGCCGTGAAAGATCCCCGGAGAGAGAGCCAAGATGGCATACGTCATTGCAGAACCCTGTATCGGCACCAAGGACACCGCCTGCGTGGACGCCTGTCCTGTCGATTGCATTCACCCCAAGAAGGATGAGGACGGTCACGGCGACGCCGATCAGCTCTTCATCGACCCGGTCGAGTGCATCGACTGCGGCGCCTGCGTACCGGTCTGCCCGGTCTCGGCGATCTTCGCGCAGGACGACCTGCCGGAGAAGTGGGCCCACTTTACCGAAAAGAACGCCAAGCACTTTGGCCGTTAACCGGCGTATAAGCATTCAATCCAACTGAAGCGTGACCCAGCGCGCGTCCTGCCTCAAGCGGGATGCGCGTTTGCGTTTGCGGGAGATGCGATAACTATGAGATCAGTTCCATCCCGGCATCCCGGGCCGCAATGCGATCGAAGGTGAGGGTCCGGCCACATCCGGCGGCTTGGGCTGAGGCAGCGATAAGACAATCGGCGAATTCGGCTTTGCCCGAACGGAACCGGTGCACAGCATTGGCCACGGTGGTGGCCCGCTCCACAACTATCGCTTCCAGGGCAAGCAAGTGATCGAGGGTGTCCGCAACAACGACCCTGTTTGCGCCCTTTACGCTGATCATCACCCAAACAAACTCAAGAAGTGCGGCCAGTCCTATCCAACCCGGATCGTCCGCCGTTAGCGAATCAAAAATGGCGTCTGCCTGCGGACTCTGCCGCGCATCGTCTTGCCCGAAATAACGCAGGAGGACATTCGTGTCCAGGCCGATCACGCAGCTTCTCCGTCGGCAACTGTCTGTGCATCACTTTTCGTAGCGGCATCCAATTCCGCTGCCCGCTTGTAAATGAGATCGTTCATTTCCTTGTCTGTTTTAGGCAGTTCAAGGCCCGCCAGACATCCGCGCAAATCCTTGATCGAGCCGACCCGCCGCAAGGTGAATTCGCCCTCTTCTCCTTCGAAAAAGGCGACTTTTCCCCCCGGCTTCAACCCCATGGACTTTCTAACTTCTGCCGGAATCGTGATTTGTCCTTTGGAGGTAATCTTAGCAGTTGGCATCCGCACTCCTTACATGTTGAATTATATATTACTTTATAAACAAATGCCTTGTTTTATCTATTTGATCCTTACTAATTTGGCATATGACTTACTCTCATAGGTAGTTCCTTACATAGGCATAACCCGCTATTTCTCAGCGGCAACGACGAATCCGCATCGAAGCGAAGATAATAGCCCCATGCCCGTGCTCACCTCAGAAGCGGTGGTTCTGCGCACCTGGCCGGTGCATGAGGCGGACCTGATTGTCAGCTTCCTTACGCGCGACTACGGCCGCATGCGCGGCGTGGCCAAGGCAGCGCTCAAGAGCCGCAAACGCTTTGGCGGGGCGCTCGAGCCGATGACGCTGGCGCGGGCCTGGTTTGCAGAGCGGCCACGCCAGGAGCTGGTGCGCCTCGACCAGCTCGAGATCGTGCGCTCGCCGCTCTCGGCGCCGGTCGATCACGCGCGCATGGCAGTGCTCAGCTTTTATGCCGAGGTGCTCGATGAGGCGCTGCCCGAGCGCGATCCTCAGGACACCATCTTCCGGCTGCTGGTTTCAGTGCTCGAGCAGACCGCGGCGGTGGAGTCTGAGACGGTTCAGCCTTGGATGGCGCTCACCTATTTCTCTCTGTGGATGACGCGGCTGATGGGCCTCTTGCCCGACACGAGCCGCTGCATGGTCTGCGGCGAGGCATTGCATGCAGCAGAGATCTCGTTCAGCAGTTATACAGACGGGCTTTTTTGCGGGCTGCACGCCAACGGTTCGGCGAGCGCGCTCTCGGCCGACTCATGGCAACTGGCGCAACGCATGCTGCGCGCGCCGGCCGCTGCCTTCGCCGCCGAGCCCTGGCCGCGCAAACGTGGTCAAGACCTGCGGCGTTTCACCCTGCAAACGCTGGAGCGGCATTTGGAACGAAAGCTCAAGAGCGCAGAGGCGATTGCGCGGCTGGGCGGGTGAGCTGTCCCGAATTCGAGCCCGGTGACTCGCAACTCAAAAATAGCTTAAAATCTGGGTATGCTGAACCAACGGCGGATGACGGCCATCATCGAACGTGAAGACGACGGCTTCGTATCGTTATGCCCCGAGCTTGACATCGCCAGCCAGGGCTCGACGATTGAGGAGGCCCGCGCCAACCTCATTGAGGCCCTGACCCTCTTCTTCGAGACTGCTTCGCAATCAGAAGTCGCGCGAAGGCTGCACGGCGAAGTGTTTGTGACGCAGGTCGAGGTGCCCGTTGGGTAGACTGCGGATCGCGGCATTGCTCTCGATTCCGATTCCTCCTACACTAATTTCATGGAAGTGCAATTCAATCCCGAAATCGAAGCCCGGCTCGCTGAGCGCGCGACACGGCAA
>CAVXOO010000270.1:0-5609 GCA_963762945.1 uncultured Acidobacteriaceae bacterium
GATGTATTGCTATGGCCGCATATTTGCTGTTGTTGGTCGCAGTTTTGTCGCGCGTAATTCCGCACGCTCCCTGGTGGAGCTTTACGGCTGTCACCGGCAGCCTGCTTTACTTTGGCGCCAAGCGCCCGTGGCGCGAGATGCTTGCGCCTTTGGCGGCTCTGATCACGACCGATTGCTACCTGACGGTCTTCCGCTATCACGGCTACTCGATCGGCTGGAGTTCCGCGTTCAGTTGGGGCTGGTATCTGGCCGCGATGCTGCTGGGCGCGGCGCTGCTGCGCAACCGTATCACTTTCATGCGCGGGGCAGCGGGCGCGCTGCTGGGACCGACCTCGTTCTTCCTGGTCTCGAACTTTGGCGTCTGGGCCTGCGGCAGCTTCGGCATGTATCCGCACACGCTGGCCGGACTGGCGGCCTGCTACTGGGCCGGTGTGCCGTTTTATCGCAACGATCTGCTGGCGACGTCGCTCGTGCTCGCCGTAGCGCTGGGGGTTCCGGCGCTGGTGCGGCGCACGCATTCGCAGCGCGCGCTCGAGGCCCTGGCCGGAAAGTAGCGCAATTCCGTAGCGAGCGCTCGCTCGGGAAAGGGGGATGAATGGCAGCCGCAGCACAACCTACATACGTGCCCCTCGAAGTCTACTTGAAGTCCTCTTTTGAGCCCGACGCGGAGTATGTCAACGGCGTGATTGAGGAAAGACCGATGGGTGAGAACGAACATTCTGCCTGGCAGCATGCGCTTGACGTTTGGTTCGGCCAGCACGAGAAGGAATGGGGCATTCGCGTGCGCCCAGAGCTTCGCGTGCAAGTCGCGAGCCACAGGTTCCGCGTTCCCGACCTCGCGCTCCTCGATCGCAGCCTACCCTCTGAGCGATTTGCGACGCATCCGCCCATCGCGGTTTTCGAGATTCTGTCTCCGGAAGACTCGCTGAACCGCATGATGGCCAAGCTGGCCGACTACGAGCGCATGGGAATCAAGACGATTCTCGTCCTCGATCCGAATGGGCGGCATTTCCGCTATCTTGACGGGACGCTGGAGCCGTTGCCTCCGAATCCTTTCGATCTCCCCGGCAGCGCCTGCCGCTTCGATCTCGCGGAAATTGAAAAGCTGCTGGACTGATTCAGCCCGCCGCTGCGTCAGTCCGCGAGCAGCTTGCCCGAGTGCCTTCTGCGCAGCCACCACCACAGGAACCCAAGCGCGGCCACTGCGCCCACAATCAAGACCAGACCCAGGGCGTGATGCGCCACTAGATCCACCGCTCCCGGGCCCAGCTTGAGCACCAGCAGGGAGAGAATCAGCCAGCGCAACATTCTTCCCGTGAAGACCGCCAGCAGGAAACTGGGCACGCGCATCTCAAAGACGCCGGAGGCGAAGATGAACATCTTCCACGGCGCGGGCGGAGGCATCATGGAGGGAATCATCACGGCCAGAAACTCCTGCCGGGCAAAGCGGTCGCGCATTCTTTCGAACTTGGCGCGGTCGATACGCTTCAGCAGGAACAATTCCCCGCCGGCGCGGCCCAATCCATAAGGCAGCAAGCCGCCGATGGCCGAACCCACGGCCGCCACCAGGCAATAAAGCCAGAAGTGCCCTTTGTCATTCCAGATATAGATGGCGAGAATTGCGTCCATGGGCACGGGAATGCTCGACGAATCGAGCACCGCGACTGCGCCTACGCCCCAGATCCCCCATTTCAACAGCACCGGCAGAAGCACCAGCTTCCATTTCGCCGCAAGTGCCAAAAAAAAACGCTTCAAACGCTGTCCCCTTCCGGCCCATCCTGCGTCAATTCAACAAGAACCATTGTACGGGGCTCGGAGCTGCGCTCGGCGCTGCCCAGGGTTTCGGCCAAAATGAGAGAATAGGCAAAGAGGAATCGAGTTCGGAGCCGGGCAGGGAGATCTGTACATCCTGAAAAGGCTCCATTGCATGCAATGCCCACCAGCGAAGCGCCAGCCGAAGTGAACGAGCCCAATCAGCCTGCCGCGCAAGCGGGCAGTCCCGCGCGGGAGTCTTCGATCACCGGATCGATTCTGGGGCTGGACACATTCTCCGCACGCGACCTGGAACCTGCGACCGGCCCCGAGCTTCGAGATCCCGAGCCAGTAGACTTGCCGACGCCGGAGCTAACATCGGGCGAGGCAGCCACAGCCCGCGGCTCGCGTTGGATCGATTACAACACCCACGAACTGCTGGAGATGATCAGCGAGCTCGAAGACGAGCGGCGCTGGGCGCGGCTGCGCGAAGGCGTTCTGTGGGCCGTGCTGGCGCACATTATTCTGCTCTCCTGCCTCACCTGGATTCCTAGATATGTATTCAAGACGCCCAGGATCGTTGACCCCTTCGACGCCATCAAGCAGCGTCAGGACCTGACCTATCTCGACGAGCTGCCGGACGCTGTGCGCAAACTCGAAAAGCCCAGGGTTGTGCCCAAGCCTCCGCCTAACAAGCCGCTCATCGACAAGCAGACCATGGATCAGATGAAGCGTGAGGCCGCGCATCCGCCGCCTCCGCCGCCCGCGCAACAGCAGGCCCCGGAGCAGCCCCAGCAGCAAGCCCCGCAGCCCATTCCAAACAGTCCGCAAGTGCAGGCGCCCGAAGCTCCGCACCCGCAGGCGGTTCCGGCCAGGCCGACCTTCGCCATGGGCTCGCAGAATCCTGCCGATCAGCTTCGCCAGGACATGCAGAATGCCATGCGCAATCACGGGCAGCAGAGCTACGGCGATCAGGGACCAGGCGGGCTGTCCATGCATCCCGGCGCAGGCACGGGCGGCATCGATATTCTCTCCGACACCCAGGGCGTCGATTTCAGTTCCTGGATTGCGCGCTGGCACTACATCACGCTGCACACCTGGGACCCGCTGATTCCCGACGAGGTCAACGCGCCCATCTCCAAGCAGGGCGTAGTGGTGGTGCATTTCAAAGTGCTGCCCAGCGGCCAGGTCGTCAACATGCAGCTCGACGGCCGCTCCGGCGATACCGGCCTGGACCGCGCAGCCTGGGGCGCGATTTCAGGATCGAGCTATCCGCCGCTGCCCAGGGATTTCCACGGGCCGTATCTCGAGCTGCGCGCTTACTTCCTGTACAACGAACAGCCGCAGTAAGGCGGTATCCACATCCGTGCTTGCGGCTCTATGAGCGCGCGTCCACGCTCAATTCGTCCGCATCGTTCGCCTTCGAGCCGGCTGGCCGACCGTCGGCATTCAATGCGGCTTCACGCTCCAAATCGATGCCATCCTGCTTCAGCAGCGCCTCGTACACCGGCGTGTGCCGCCAGTGGCGAGCCAGCGCAAAGGCGCTCATGTTGGCGATCATCAGGGGAAGCACCAGCCCGTAACCGCCGGTCATCTCGTAGATGATGAGAATCGAAGTCATGGGCGCGCGCACGATGCCGGCAAAGACCGCGCCCATGCCCACTACAGCAAAGGCGCCAATGGAATCGGCGGGATGGTGAAAGACCGTCACGTCGAGGTAGCCGACCGCGCCGCCCAGCATGCCGCCCATGAAGAGCGCCGGCGCAAAGATGCCGCCCGAGCCGCCGCTTGAATACGACGTGACCGTTGCGGCCAACTTGAGCACGCACAAAGCCGCCATAGCCGTTACAGGCAGCCCGCCCAGCAGTGCCAAAGTGAGCGTGGCGTACGGATTTCCGGCGATGCCGTTCAAGTGAAAGAAAAGCAGCGCAACTACGGCAAGACTTCCCGTAGCCGCGCCACCAATCGATGGCCGCACCCACGGGGGAACACTCGAAAGTCCCCGGAACCATTTGCGCAGCCACAGCAGCGAATCGGTGAACGCCACGGAGACAATCGCCGCAAGCAAACCGAGCAGCGCATACCAAATCAGCGACGAGCCCTTCGCTGCTGAAGGACGAAGGGGGCGTCTACATTCGCTGTCCGAATCCGCAATGCCCGGCGGATCAAAGGATCGCATTCGCTACTTCGCCGGCCGCAACGCGATGGATATTGAAGGGCTGGGCGACAAGCTGATCGACCAACTGGTCAACTGCGGCCTGGTCACTACCTACGGCGACCTCTATCGGTTGACACTCGATCAACTGCTCGCCTTGGAGCGGATGGGCCGCAAGTCGTCGGAAAATCTGCTGCAAGGCATCGCCGCCAGCAAGGATCGCGGGCTGGCGCGGCTGCTCAACGGGCTGTCGATCCGCCACGTCGGCGGTCGCGTGGCCGCGGTGCTGACCGAGCAGTACCGCTCGATGGACGCCCTGCGAAAGGCCGGCGTCGAGCAACTGAGCGAGACCAACGAGATCGGCCCGATTATCGCCAAAAGCGTCTACGACTTTCTCCACGGCAGCTTCGGCGAGCAAGCGATCAACGATCTTCAGCGGCTGGGCGTGAAGATGGAATCGCCTAGGACGGCAGCCGGAGAGAACCGTGCTTTGGAAGGCAAGACGGTGGTCGTTACCGGCACGTTGAGCAAGTATGGCCGCGACGAAATCAACGAACTGATAACTCGCCACGGCGGCCGCGCCGCGTCGAGCGTATCAAAAAACACGGATTATGTGGTCGCCGGGGAAAAGGCCGGCAGCAAGCTAGATAAAGCGAGGGCGATGGGCGTGCCGGTGATTACGGAAGCCGAATTTGAGGAGATAATCAATGGCTGACCAAACCGAAGGCCCCAAGGCACAGACAGAGCCAGTGGCACATGGCGATCCGGTGGTGCGGCGGAATTGCCGTTCTGGCAACCGCAACGCCGGCAGAACGAGCAGCCGCGTTTCGACGATGGGCAGAAACATGCCCACCCGTCCCGCCTTTGCCGGACGAGGCATTCCGACGCGAGAATTGGTACGACTGACCAAGCCCCAATAGCCCAAAGCACTGGCATAGCCAGTGGCACACTCGCCGCAACCGACTTCCCGCTCAGGGTGTCTTCTCCGCCACGCCCAATTCCTTCAACTTCGCCGCAACGTCGTCCGCGTGGGTCGAGGTCTTTACCGACTTGTCGATATTCAGTATCTTGCCGTCCTTGCCGATGTAGAACGTCCATCGCTGCGGCGTCGTCCGCGTCGCGTTGGTAACGCCATACGCCTTGGCAACTCGCCGTCGGCGTCGCTGAGGATCGGAAAGTCGGCCGAGAGGACTCGGCGAACTTGCGGTTCTTCTCCGCCGTGTCGCAACTGGCCGTGAAATAGACGGCGTCGAACTTTCGCAAGGCATTGCCGCCCGCGGCAAACGACTTGCACTCGGCCGTGCAGCCGGGCGTAAATGCCTTTGGGAACCACGCCAACACAACCGCCTGTTTGCCGCGAAAATCGGCCAAGTGATACGTCTTGCCGTCGCTGCCGGGCAGCTTGAAATCGGGGGCCGCGTCGCCAGTCTTTAGTTGCCCCGCCAACCCGGCGACCGACATCATTGCGACCGGTATGCCCGCCGCCACAGCACTGAATATGGAAAGCCAATGCATAGCAATAACCCTCTTTTGTCTATGGTGAGAAATGCACTACCTCCGCCGGTAGGCGTTCGCGGGGGCTTTCGCCCCGTCGGAAAACGGCTCGCGATCGAGTTAGTGAATGGTAGGCAGGGCCGTGCGATGGGGCAAGTCCGCCTCATGGAGCGCGCGACCAGATGGCACACATGGGCGGTTGGTCGTC
>CAVXOO010000271.1:0-4344 GCA_963762945.1 uncultured Acidobacteriaceae bacterium
AACAGCCCAAGGGGGCGAAACCCGCGCCCGACGAAGATTTGATGGCGGGCTGGAATATCGACGATTTTCTGGGGCACGAGCCGGCAAAGAGCAAGAATTCCTAGACCAGCACCGTTTTCGCGTGAACTCGAACTCGAGGCCCCGAGCCGGAAGCACGACAAGCCTCGACTGCGCAAAAAAATCTTCTCACCCATTTGAGATGAATTCTTGTGTCTCTCCGGCAATCAGACGTCTCGTGCGCGAAGTCTCCGGTTTTTCAAGGTATTCCGGTAACTTGCTTGATTCCCCGGCGGCATCAATTGAAAGGCAATTCGCAGCTTCTTAACCGCGTATTCACGGTGATAGCCGAATACTAATTGTGGAAAACCGAAGTTCGAGTGCCGATTGACAAGGAGCTCAAATGCCGACATCCTCCATCTCGTATCTGTGGCGCGACACGGGCGCCCCAAGGGAATTTCGGACCGGTGTGTCGTTGCACAGCCATACCAATCAGTCGTCGGAGACTCTGGATTTCCTGGCCAACTTCGGCAACCAGTTCCCGGTGATGCGCCCCTTGCTTTCGCGGCTGGAGCGGCGCGCCGAGCAGATGCATGGCGTACGCATCAATTATGCGGCGAGTTACTGGACGCCGCCGATGACTCCCAAGCTGGCCTTCGATCTTGAAACCAGGCAGATTGAAAAGCTCGGTCTTGGCGCGATGGTTTCCATCACCGATCACGACACCATCAAGGCTCCGATGCTTCTGCGCACCGTGCCTAGCGCACGGCAGATTCCGGTTTCGGTGGAGTGGAGCGCGCCCTACGGCGGCATGCAGTCTTTCCACCTGGGCGTGCACAACCTGCCCAGCGCTCGCGCGCAGCAATGGATGGCGACGCTCGCGGAGTTCACCGCGAATCCCAACGATGCGCGCCTCACCGAAATTCTGGTGGCCCTCAATCAGGAACCGAATGTGCTGGTGGTCTTCAATCACCCCATGTGGGATCTCTACCTGATCGGCAAGGAAAAGCATCAGTTCGTGGTGAACGAGTTTCTGCAGAAGAACGGCGCATACTTTCACGCGCTGGAACTGAACGGCCTGCGCCACTGGGACGAGAACCGCGAAGTGCGACGCCTGGCGGAAAAGTGGAACATGCTGCTGATCTCGGGCGGCGACCGCCATGGCGTGGAAGCGAACGCCAACGTGAATCTGACCAACGCGGCCACGTTTACCGAATTTGTGCACGAGGTGCGGCGCGAGAAAAAGAGCCACGTGCTGTTCATGCCGCAGTACGCCGAGCCCTGGAAGCACCGCATCCTGCAGTCGGCCGTCAACGCGATCCGCCACTATCCGGAGTTTCCACAGGGCTCGCGCAACTGGGACGAGCGCGTCTACCATCCCGACGCGAACGGCGTGGTTCGCCCCTTGAGCGAGTTGTGGCCCAACGGCGCGGCGCCGCTCGTCATGCGCTACTGCATCGGCATGGTGCAATTGATGGGACGCGGCCTGGTCTCCGGCGGACTCAGAATGGCCTGGAGCGAGTCTCACCAGCTCCGCCTCGCGCTCGGCGAGCAGGAGTAACAGCGGTGCAGGCTGAGTTAACGGAGTTAGTCTCCCCTCCCAGAAGTTCGCATCAGAAATGATCTTGTCATCCTGAACGGGGTTTGCCGCACTTTTCGCGGCGAACGAAGTGGAAGGATCAGCGGTTGCCCTTGAATGACACGGAATTGCTGAGAGGCCGGCGTGAACACAGATCGAATTCGCCGATTCGACTCAGCAATGCCGATGAACAGGGATTTACTAGCTCCGCTAACCCCGCTAGCTCCGCCAACTCCGCTAAAAACATGATCCCGCCTCGCGTCGCCTACTTCCCCGACTCGTTTCACGAGGTGAACGGCGTCGCCCACACCAGCCGCCACTTTGAGGCCTTTGCGCGGCGGCGTAATCTTCCCTTTCTATGCGTTCGCGCGGGCAATCGTTCCCAGGCTCTCGTTGAAGACGGCAACGTCTGGACTCTCGAGCTGCCTCGCGGCTTTCTTTCCTTCGCTCTTGAGAAGGACCTGCGCTTCGATCCCGCGTATCTTCGCCACCGCCGGGTTATCGCCGATGTCCTCGATCGCTTCCAGCCCGATTTGATTCACGTCACCGGTCCCAGCGAAATCGGTTTGCTCGGCGCTTTCCTCGCGCATCGCCGGCATCTGCCGCTGGCCGCAAGCTGGCACACCAACGTGCACGAGTACGCGGCTCGCCGCGCCGATTGGTTCCTGCGCCTGCTGCCCAAGCGACATTCCGCCGCCGCCGGCCAAAGGATCGAAAATCTGGCGTTGGCGACTGCGGCCTGGTTTTACCGCAAGGCCAAAGTGCTCTTCGCTCCCAACCCGGAGTTGTGCGCCCTACTCGAACACTCGACCGGCCGTTCCTGCTTCTTGATGCCACGCGGCGTCGATGCCGAACTCTTCCATCCCGCCAAGCGCACCCGCGCCCTCGACGATCCGCTTCGCATCCTGGGCTTCGTCGGCCGCCTATCTGTCGAGAAAAACATCGGGCTGCTGGTTCGGATCGAGCAAGATCTAGTCCAAAATCAGGAAAAAAAGGAAAAATTTCTGATTGTGGGCCACGGCGGCGATGAAGCCTGGTTGCGCGAACGATTGCATCGAGCGGAATTCACCGGCGTCTTGCGAGGGGAGGAGCTCTCCCGCGCCTACGCCGACATGGACCTCTTTGTCTTCCCCTCGCACACCGACACGTTCGGCAACGTGGTGCTGGAGGCGCTGGCCTCGGGCGTCCCGGCCATCGTAACGCCGGACGGCGGCCCGCGTTCGATCGTGCGCGACGGCCAGACCGGCCGCATCGTGCGCGACGAAGATTTTGCGCCAGCCATTCGAGAGATCCTTGGCGATCCGGCCCGGCACGCTGCGATGCGCCGGGCCGCGCGCGAATATGCGCTCACTGCCAGTTGGGATTCGGTATTCGAGGGAGTTTACGCAGCGTATGCGCGCCTGTTTCCCGCGGCGGAACAGGCCGCTGCCGCCGATTGATTTCGGCTCAGCATGAAAGCCCGGCACACCTGTTGTGCGGCCGCTCTACTCTGTGCGTCCCGCGAAGTACTGCTGCTCCACTAGCAAAGTGAAGATATGTTCGAGGGTCAGGTGCGCCTGCTGGATATACATGGTGACGTCGGAGGGTATCGACAGACAGTAGTCGCACAGCGAAGGCATTTTGCCGCCGGTCTTTCCCGTCAGCCCGATGGTCAGGATCTCCATGGAGCGGGCTTGTTCCAGGGCGCCAAGCACGTTGGCAGAAAAGCCCGAGGTCGAGATGCCGAGGAAGATGTCGCCGGACTGGCCGAGAGCTTCAACCTGCCGCGCAAACAGCCGCTCGAAGCCGTAGTCGTTGCCCACCGCCGTCAGGATCGATGTATCCGTGGTAAGGGCCACGGCGCGCATCGCGGGCCGGTCGTTTTCCAGCCGGCCATCTGGCAGCGGCGGTTGGGACCCCGGTAGTTGCGATCTTCGGAGCCACCGATCCTGAAGTGTGGGCGCCGCGGGGAGAGCGGGTGAGGGTGGTTAACGGGAAGTTGGACAAGATAACGGTGGATGAAGTTGTGGAGGCAACAAGCAGCGCACGGGCGAAAGCGACGTGCGCTCAAAATCCTCGGCCATTTCCTGGCCCACTCCGCCGAAGGCCGTGCCGATTTCACGGTGGCGCCGCAACGCGGCGTCAACGTGAGGCAGGATATTCTCGGGTCCCACGTGCTCCACAAAATCGGCCTTATGAAGCAATTGCGCCGGCTGATCGCGCGCTCCACAGAGCAGAAGGGTTCGGCCGGACTTTCGCAAGCGATTGGCGAACATCTCCAGCGCGTGGAGGCCGGTGGGTCCAGAGCCGTCATATTCCGCAAGCGTACGATCACGACGGCTGGGAACGCGTTCAGGTTGGCCGTAGCCTCGGCCAGCTTCTCGGTGGTTCCGAACAAGAATGGCCCATGAATCCGCAGAATGGCCACGTAGGAAGGGAGATGCTTGTCCTGCAGCACGTGTGCGCGCCCATCGCGAATATATTCTTCGGTTACCGGGACGACTGTCGTGGTTTGGGAGATCCGATAGATGTAGAGGAGCGCAGCCAGGACCATTCCGACTTCGACGGCGACGGTGAGATCCGCCAGAACGGTGAGCGCGAAAGTTGTAGCCCAGACCGCGATGTCGGCCTTGGAGAGCCGGACGATCGTGCCAATCTCGCGCCATTCGCCCATGTTATAGGCCCGTACCTACGTGAAAAGAACGGCGGCCAAAGTAGCTAATGGAATGGCAGCGGGCCAGAGTGGCGGCGATCACCAGGATAGCAAGACCAACCTAACGAAGCAAAAA
>CAVXOO010000272.1:0-3114 GCA_963762945.1 uncultured Acidobacteriaceae bacterium
ATGGCAGCCGAGTAGGACTGGCCGTCCAGTCGGCGCTTTGGACGAGAGCATCTTTCAACGAACAAGGCCCGGCCAAAAGCCGGGCCTTCCTTTTTGGTTCCCGACTTCCGTTTCCGGCCGCCCCGGCAAGAGGCGGTCGCCTGCCGGAGCCTGTCTAACTCCGCTAGCCCCGCTAACTCCGCTAACCCTGCTAACTCCGCTAACTCCGCTAACCCCGCTAACTCCGCTAACCCCGCTCTTTCTTGCTATGCCTGTTGCGCGCTACTCGATGGTCTGGGGAGTGTGCGCGGGCTCTGTGCCGGCGGAGAGCATCTGCATCAGCTTGCGGTGTTCGTGTTTGGCGGCATACATGGCGGCATCGGCGGCGTTGAGGATGCTGTCGCGTGTGTCGCCGTCTTCAGGATAGAGCGCGACGCCGATGCTGGCCGAGCCCTTGACCGCTCCTGTGGGCAGTTCGAAGGGATCGTCGAAACAGCACTCCAGGCGCATGGCAATGTCCGCAACGGTGGCGCGGCTGTGGGCCTCGGGTACGAGCACGGCGAACTCATCGCCGCCGAGGCGGGCCAGTGTGTCGCCGGGCCTGAGCTGGCCTTTCATCCGCGCCACAACCAACTGCAGGTAGATGTCGCCGGCGTAGTGTCCGTATCGGTCGTTGACCAGCTTGAACTCGTTGAGGTCGATATAGATCAGGCCGAAGACGGCGTCCGATTGGCTGGCGAAATGGATGCGGGCGTCGAGCGAGGCTTCGAGGGCGAAGCGGTTGTAGATGTCGGTGAGCAAGTCGAACTCTGAGCGATGCACCAGGTCAAGGTAGAGACGCGAGGTCTCGATGGCGAGCGTGGCCAGTTCGGCGGCTACCGCCAAGGCGTCCCGCGCCTTGGCTTCGGATATACCGGGCCCTACGAGCGCAGCGAAGATGGTTCCCACTGCCAATCCATTGCGCGCCACGATCGCGTGCTCGACGATCCGCCAACTAGGGTTGTGCAGCTCGTTCGGACAGCTACCCAACTGTCTCTCATCCGCGAGATGGCACCAGCAGGGTGCGCCGCCCAGGGTGAATGCCGCCAGCTCGGTAATCTTCTCCAGAATGTCGTTAATCGGCTGCGAAGCGTTAATATCCTCAAGAACGCAACTGCGCCGGCGCTCGATCTGCGCCAGAACCGCAGTCCGGCGCCGCGATCTGTGTTCTGTAAACCAGGCTCTGGCTCCTATGACGAAAATGGCGATCATGAGCAGGCCAACGATGTAGACGAGATGCCGGACATTGAGCCAGGGAGGCTGCGTCACAACCGACACATCGTCCAGGCTGCGCAGATAAATGTCGAAAGCCACCTCGCCGGAATCGGTGCTGAACGGATTGGGATTCGAGAGTCTGCAGATGCCCGTGACTCGGACCGTTGCCCCGATGGGAAGCTCTTTGATCGGCTGCTGCGGCGTCGAGGATTGTCCCCAATGGTCCCCAGGATGGCTGAAGATTGCCGAGACCAGATGACCGTCGCTCGATAACACGTACCCATTCTGCGTTGCCTCCCGCACCTCCGCCACCACCTGGCCCTCGATCGTGACCAGGTCGAGGCTGTGACCGTGGCCTCGGTTTCCGCCCACAGCCAACTCCCGCCAGGAGGATAGTGCCGGCACGACCGGCGCAGCGATCAGAGTGTCTTTCACTTCGGCGCGCGTCAGCGTCAGAAACCCTTCACGGACTTCCGGGAATCCGGTGGCTTCCACCACATCGCCCAAACGCAACGGCTGATAGGACCCGGTTGAAACCCACAGGCTTCGGTTCCCGTCCTGCAGTACCAGCGCCCCGCCCTCCTTGTAATAGGTGAGGGTTCCACGTATGCGCATACGTTGCGTCTGATCGACCATTCGGTAGCCGGTGATGACGCGGTCCATCGGCGTGATCGGCAGCGACCAGGGGTCGGTGTCCGCCCGTTTCAGAATCTCGACGTCATTCATGGTCTGAACGTGCAGCAGAATCCCGGTCTGCTCCATCTTGTTGTCGAAGTGCCCGGAAGCCGCACCGGTGAGCTTCACCTCGGCATCCAGCAGCCCATTCAACTTGCTGGTTTCGGTGTCGTTGACGTCCACATCGACAGTGCCGCCGTCCACCAGCACACGCAGGCGGATTCCGGGAAAATGACCATTCGCTCCGGGCACGAGGTCGGCGGAACGGATCAACGCATGCACCGTGACAAGCCGGCAATCGGCCTCCCCCTTGAGCATCTGCTCGTAGGTCGCGGGGAACGGCTTGGGCAAAGCCACGCGACCGACAACGGTGACCTCAGAACTGGCGACGTAGGGGCGGAAGCTCTCGTGTGTGGCGCCCTTCACCCGGATCCGGTCGCCGGGGACCAGATGCAAATTCAGAGGGCTATAAATGTAAATGGCCGCGTTCCCATCCTGCACGAACAGCTCGTTTCCATAGCTGCGGTAATAAAGGACGGTGGCTTCAAGGTCGACCGGCAAGTGATGACTGGCTTGGGCATTGGTCAATGCGGCGACGGCTCTGGTGCTCGCGAGAGGCGCGGGGGGCTGAGCCGATGCGCCTGCGCTGATCACCGCCATTGGATTGATCCATGGCTAGAACCTTTGACGTCGGAATCGAATCGCTGGTGAGCAAGGGCGCGCCTGAGGCGGCCGGGCATCAGCCTGTGGGACGCCAGCCCGCCTCCTCCGCTGGGTTGCCTCCGCTGCCGTTCGTGGGACGCGTGGCGGCGATGGCGCGGCTCCGGCAGGGAAGTCGTTTTTCCTGGAGACTTTCGGCTGCCAAATGAATGACCACGACAGCGAGAAAGTGGCTGGCGTGTTGCAAGGGCGCGGCTATCACGCTGTGGCAAGTCCTGCGCTGGCGGATTTGGTCCTATATAACACTTGCAGTATCCGCGAGAAAGCTGCACAAAAAGTGTTTGCGCGGTTGGGCGACTGGAAAACTCTGGCGGATGGGAAAATTATTGGCGTGTTGGGGTGCCTGGCGCAGCAAGAGGGCAAGAAATTTTCGAGCGCGCGCCGTGGGTCGCCTGGTGTGCGGCTCAGCGAGTTACCGCAAGCTGCCGGAGCTGATCGCGCAACTCGAATCGGGCGGGAGGCGGGTGACCGGCCTCGACTTGGATA
>CAVXOO010000273.1:0-8416 GCA_963762945.1 uncultured Acidobacteriaceae bacterium
CTACAACGTGCGTCATCTTTACGACGAGCTTGATCGCCACTTACGGCGCTCGAGAAAGTCGCAGATACCTGTGAGCCTGGCCTTTCTCGATCTGGACCGCTTCAAGCTCGTGAACGACGAGCACGGCCACCTGGTGGGCAGCGAGTTGCTGGCGCTTACCGGTCGCAGGCTCCAGGAGCTGAGCCGCAAGCAGGACCTATGCTTCCGCTACGGCGGCGACGAATTCGTGATCCTGATGCCGGCGACGGACGCGAAAGCTGCGTTGGAGCGGTCGAAGGCCGTGCATCGCGACCTCGTCGAAACCGAGTTCCCGATGAAGAACGGGCTGAAACTGAGCGTGAGCGCCAGCGTAGGTCTGGCCTCCGCGCCTGGCGACGGCGTCCAGGTGCATGCCATCATCGGCGCGGCCGACGCGCGCATGTATACGGTGAAGAGCAACGGGCGCGGAAAGGTGCTGGGCGCTTAGCCGGTCCTCCAAAAACCGAAGGCCGCTTCCGGTTGGAAGCGGCCCTTTGATTTCAGAGGCGTTCTTCGAGGCGCGCGATCAGGCCTTCAGCTTACGCCGGATCATGCCGGCCAGTGCCGTCACTCCACTGCCCAGCAGAAGCAGGCTCGAGGGCTCAGGAACCGGGCTTTCGCCAGGTCCAAGGAGCGCGAAGGTGGTGGAAGCTAAACCGCTGTTATGCTCTCCACCACTGCTCCACTGGTCAGCGGTTGCTGGGAGTTTATTACTGATGTCCCATCCCACCTCCTCGCCTGCAGTGGTGTCGCCGGCCAGAAAGTCAAGATAGTAGGTGCCGGGGCCAAGAGTCGCCGGGGCGATGTCAAAATACTCATCGTAAATATCCCAGCCTCCGAAGTCACTCGTTATCAAGGTGCTGGCATTGGGAGGCTCGGTTCCGAAGAACTGTACCCGTTCCTTGTCCAAATGCCTCCGTGAATACCCCCCCGCCAGCGCTCGTCAGTGTAGATCCAGTTGGAACCCAGACGCCTGCCATAATCTCATTGACCGTGATGGTCGAGGTCAGAGTAAAAGCGTCGTCCACTGAATATTCGAGGACGCCGGATTGGCCAACGACATAAGCTGAACTGGTATATGAAGTGGCCGTGACATTGTTGTAAACGATCATCTCCGCGCGAGCAGATGCCGTCACAGCCAGGGAAATAAATGCGAGAACCAAAGCTAGTTTCTTCATGGTAGAACCCCCAAATAATTCTTGATCGAACCCATGTCCTGCAAAGACCAATTGAAAGAGGCGGGTCACACACTTCAAATCTATCGTGTGTTTCTCTCCCTCGATGCAAAAACAAAACCACCTTACACTCGCAGCACACTGCGGCGCAAGATAGAAAACCGTACTGATGCCATTGCACGTCTATCGCCACACCCTGGCCATAGACGATCCTTGCCGAGGATATCTAAGTTGTTGAATAAAAACCGATTGAGGAGTGACTCCGCGATACATGGCGACGCCGGGGACGGTCTGGAGGTTGCCCATATGCATCGCATTGCACACGAAAAGAGCAATTGTCTATCCTGCCAAGATGCCCGATAACAATATGCCGCGTTCGTCCGCGCTGTGAAAGCACTGCCTCAATCTGGCCCGTCGAGGCCGGTGGGCGCGCGTCTCCCGGCGAGAGTCGTCGCAGCCTTTCGGCGCGATAGACAAGCTGTTCGAACAACCTGCCGCGGCTACTTGTTGGTATCGCCGCCGATCTGGATGACGACGTACCTGGCTGGACCGTCCCCGACATTCTTCACCGAGTGCAGAGTGCCGAAGGCCACATAAATTACGCTGCCGGCGCCGGCCCGCTCCGATTGGCCGTCGTGGTCGAACTCGAGAATTCCCTCCTCGACCACGATCAGCTCCGAGTGAGCAATGCGATGCGCGGGATTGGGAACGGTTCCGGCCGGCTGCATGGTCTCATGCACGGCTACGGCCTCGCCGGTGGCCAGGGAACCCGAGAAAACATTGCGGCCCACTGCGCCGTTGGGCGCGGTCTTTGCGGTCATCGCCTCATAGGCAAAAACCCGCGAGGTTGCCAGTGCGCCCGATCCCGCGAGCGCGTGGGAGCCGGCCGATTGGGCCGTGGAGCCCATGGCGGCGAAGGCGAAAAACCAGGTGGTCACCACAGCTCGTTTCATCGCGTCTCTCTTCGGCATTGCGGCGTGAACCGATCGCAATACCAGAGTAGCTCGATTTCGAAGTCCCTACTGCTGCTCGGCGATGTGTACAGAGTGTTCCAGATGGAAGGTAAGCAGAGTCTCTGCCGGCAGCACGATCTCCTTGTTACCGGTAAAGGCGCCGGTGGCAGTGCCTGCACCTGCGCCCGCAAGGCCGCCGATGAGCGCGCCCTTTCCACCGCCGGCTACACCGCCAATGATCGCTCCGAATGCGCCGCCGCCTCCAGCGAAGAGCCCAGTGCGTTTGCCTTTGCCTTTTTCCGCGCGTTCGATGGAACTGGTGGCGACCGGATAGCTGCCCCAGCTTGTTTGCACGCGGTCGAGGCGCAATTGAAGCCGTGCGCCGCCCTTGATGCGGCCCAGCGGCTTGGCGTCGATCACCGTGCCCTCGGCGCGCGAGCCACTGGGGATCACGGTCTGACCGTTGACGACGACATCGTCGGCGATGGTGGCGTTGAACGAATCGCCGGGCTGGCTGATCCTCGAGCCGAGATCCTGATCGAGGCTGACGCGCAGTCTCGTGCCGGCGGGCAAATCGATCGCTTGAGGTTGTGACGGCGTTTGCGAGGCCGGCGCGGCGTTCGAACCGCTGCCCGGCTGCTGCGCATTCTGGACAGGCTGCCCGCTGGTGCCCACCTGACCGCCCGGCGGCTGATTATTTCCCTGCTGCGTTCCGGATTTGCATCCGGAAAAGAAGAGAACGGTTGAGAGAGTTAGCGCGGAAATCGACAGGAATCTGCAATGGACGTTCATGAGACTCACTCCAGGAATGGAAGTTTTTTGAAGCGGCCAAGGCAATGGAATCGGGACGTTCATTGAGAACGCCCTCAAAGATCAGATGGAACTTGGGGGTACATGATACCTATTCACAACAATTCTAGCTGGTCAGCGATCGGGATTTCGGTGATCAGTGGCGAATTCGCCTTCAATGTCTGCGCGGCCAGAAGATCGAGATAGATTTCGTGGTCGCCATCCTCAAAGAAGATGGCCTCGCACGGTTGCCACGCTGGGTAATGACCTGCCCCCGCTTTCTCAACCACTGATAACTGGAGTTTCCCGGTTTTGGTTTGGCTCCGAGATTAACTCGCAGCCGCCGCCGTCGTGGCTGTGTAAATGTGGGAAGCGTTCTGTGCTTTCCACATTTGCATAGCCTGCTCGCCGGAACTCTTCCGGCGTCCTGTAGGCAAGCGAGCTGTGCGGGCGCTCGCAGTTGTACTCATGACGCCAGCTTGCCAGCGTGCTCCTTACATCGTTCAGGGTGCGGAACCAGTGGGCGTTGAGGCACTCGTCGCGCAGGCGCCCGTGGAAGCTTTCGACGTGTCCATTCTGCATCGGCCTTCCTGGCTGGATGTGCACCAGGCCAACCTTCCAGTCATCTGCCCATCCCAGCATGCGACGCGAAGTGAACTCCGGGCCGTTGTCCGAGCGCACGTTCTCCGGCCGCCCGCGCTCTTCGATCAACCTCTCCAGCACCCGCGTCACGCGTCCGCTCCCCAAGCTGGTATCGGCCTCAAGCGCCAGGCACTCACGTGTGTACGCATCCACAACGCTGAGGATCCGCACCATCCTTCCGGTTGCCAGACCATCCACGATGAAGTCCATCGCCCACTCCTGGTTGGGCCGGAGCAGTCGCGGCGCCAGTGCTCGATCCCGCACCAGATGCTTGCGCTTCCTGCGCCGAACCGCCAGCCGTTCTTCCAAATACAACCTGTAAACACGCTTCACGTTCACCTCGTGACCGCGACGGCTCAGCAGCGCATGCAGCCGTCGATAGCCGTAACGCGGCTTCTGCCGTGCCAGCTTCACCAGCGCTTCGCGCAGTTCGATGTTGCGGTCCGGCCGAGGCTCATATCGATAGCTCGACCGCTCCACACCCAGCAGCTTGCAGGCCGTGCGTTCGCTCAGCCGGAACTCGACCGACACGAACGCAACCTCTTCTCTCAGACCGGCAAGCTCCAGCCGTTTTTTCGTATGACTGCCTTCAGCGCCTCGCCGTGCAGGCTCAGCTCCGCCACCAACAGCTTCAAACGGCGGTTCTCGTCCTCCATCGCCTTCAGCCGCTGTGCATCGCTCACGTCCATCCCCCCGAACTTCGACTTCCAGCCATAGAATGTCGCTGCGCTGATCCCGTGCTCACGGCACAGGTCCGCCGTCTTCACCCCGGCCTCGTGCTGCTTCAATATCCCGATGATCTGCTCTTCCGTATAACGGCTCTTCTTCATGCTCCGTCCTCCCGTTTAGATTACGAGAGAACTCCAGTTTCTACTGGTAGAGTTTTCCGGGGGCAGGTCAGTAACATGTTGCGGAAGCCCCGGAACCGCGATACGCGCGAGTCGAGCCATGCACGGACTATAGCTATACGATGGGAATGGGTATCATCTCCCCTTTTTCCTGGCATTCGGTGACGCCGAAGTTTCGCCATGATTAGGATGGCCGGCGCCGGCTCCAGACAATGCGAGGGCAATCGATTCGGCGAAGGCCTGGGAGATGAGTCCTGACGCCGATGAAGGCGATGAAGAAATTGGTTGGGGCGACGATGCGCAACGGGGGGCGGCTGGCGGCGATTTGGTTGAGCCTTTCGGTATGTCTTTGCTTGACGGCGTGTGGAGGCAGCACCGGAGGCGGGTCGGGACCTTCGACGCCCACGGTGACGGCTTCGCCGAATCCATCGAGCATCACCACGGCGGAGGGTACGACGGTCGCGGTCACGGTGAGCGGAAGCAGCGGCACGCCCACCGGCTCGGTCACGCTCTCCAGCGGCGCCTACAGCTCAAGCGCGGTTGCGCTGAGCGGCGGCAGCGCGCAGATTGTCGTTCCTGCCGGTTCCCTTGCCACCGGGACCGATACGCTGACGGCCACTTATACCTCCACTTCGTCCAGCTATAACAACGCTTCAGGCACCGGCTCGGTGACGGTGAGCGTAACCCCTCCCACGCTGATTACTCCCACGGTCGCGGTCTCGCCGAGTCCGTCGAGCATCACCACGGCGCAGAGCACAACGGTAACGGTCACGGTGAGCAGCAGCGGAAATCCGACGCCCACCGGTTCGGTCGCGCTCTCCAGCGGCACCTACAGCTCGGGCGCGGTTTCGCTGAGCGGCGGCAGTGCGCAGATCACCATTCCTGCCGGCGCGCTGGCCGCCGGGATCGATACCCTGGCGGCCAACTATACATCCAGCTCGTCCAGCTATAACAACGCCTCGGGATCGGGATCGGTGACAGTCACCGCCGCTCCCATGCTGATTACGCCGACAGTCACGGTTTCGGCAAATCCGTCGAGCATCACCACAGCGGGTATGGCCCCCGGTCAGCTCATTCCCTATTCCTGCGTGGGGAGCCAGGGGCCGGGAGGTAGCGACGCATTAAACATCACAGACCTCTTTGCGAATTCGGGAGCAGGCGCGCAGGTTGATCTTTCCGGCCAGAACTGCACGGCCAACGCGACGATTGTCTGGGGTTCTCAGCAGTCCCTGAACATAGGTAACGCGACGTTGACATGCAACTTGTCTGCCGGTCCCTGCACTGCAAATGCGTCTTATCTAACTCCCACAACGTATTCCTTTACCTGTGCGCTTACGGCAGGATCGCAAAACGCAACCTGTCCATCCGCGAACTTTAGCGCCGCGAAGGATTTGAACGAAAGTTTCTACTGCCAAGACGCGCTTTCGAACACTGTCGATCTTCATACTTCAATCGCTCTGGTGAACAGCGGCACCTCGATCACACTGGCCGACCCTGTTGGAAGTGCGATTACCTCCGGCGACTTTGTCTGCCAGGAAACCATCCGCGATCAGGGCTGGGGCCTTTTTGCGAACGGGGGATCGATTGTTAACACGAATGCTGGGGGAAGTGGGTTGTACCTGCAAGAACTTATCTTAAAATCCTGCAACAATTGCATGGTCTCTGGTGTGCAGTTTGTTAACCCGGCCGGCGGAAGCAATTGGCATACCATGATCGCCGACGTGAGCAACTTCACCGCCGATGGAAATACGTTTATCTCGGGACTGGGCTTCGGACAGGACGGGTTGCATATCTTTGGGCCTTACCAGGATGTTGGGGTATTCAATACTACTTTGGACACTGGAGATGACGGGATCGTGCTGGATGGCGGGGAATATATCGGATCGGGCACAATCCTCAACATCAACGGTGCGGGTCACGGCGCACTAATCGATAACACACAGGGTTCCGATGGCTCCCGCTGCATTGCGATTTATTCCCTGTGTGTGAACGCAAGTGGTAGCTGCGTCGCCAATCTTCAATCGGATATTTACATCGACGGCGTCACTGGATTGCCTGGCGCTCTAGACGGAACGCAAGGATGCCTGCAGGCTGTGGGCTTAGGGGTTCCGAATACGGCATCTCCAGCAATAAGCAACATCTCGATCAAGAACGTTGTCAACAACTTCAACTCGCAGTCCGCCAGCACCAATCGGCCTTATGTGTACGTTTCGCCGAGCGGCGGTGTTGGCTCCGGTGCGGGTTTAATCGGGAATCTGTCGGTAGAAATTCCAGGCAACGTTCCCACGACCGACGCGACGGGCAACGATGCAGCAGTTACTCTGGATGGACTCAACCAGAATCTCACGGTGCAGAATTTGACGGTGAATGCGCCGAATTTCTCCGGCCCAGGGTTGCTGGTTTCAGAAATCAGCTCCACCGGCAGCTACACGGTCGGCAATTATTCTTCCGACAACCTTACGCCGACGCTCTACAGTTGGGCCACGCCCCCAGTAAATACGCTACTGACCGATGGCGGAATTGCCGATGGCGACTGTCCGGTCACGGGCTTGTTGACGAGCAGCACCGCGGCCCAGAGCACAACCGTAACGGTCACGGTAAGCGGCGGCGCAGGAAATCCCGCGCCCACCGGTTCGGTGTCGCTCAATGACGGTGGCTTGGTTTTAGGTTCGACAACACTGACGAGCGGCAGCGCACAGTTCACCGTTCAAGCCAGCTCACTGTCGATCGGGTCGAACACGCTGACGGTCAGCTACACGCCCGACACCAACAGTTCGTTCACCTACAGCAGTGGATCGGGCTCGGGCACGGTAACAGTATCCACCGCCCCCACGCTCATTACGCCCGCGGTTACGGTTTCACCGAATCCCCCGGACATCACCGCGACTGAGAGCACTACCGTAACGGTCACGGTGAGCGGCGGCACCGGAAATCCCACTCCCACCGGCTCGGTGACGCTGGCCTGCGGCAGCATCAGCCTGGGGACGACAGCGCTGAACGGCGGCTCCGCACAGTTCACCGTGCCCGCCAGTTCGCTGGCCACCGGGTCGAACACACTCACGTTCGTCTACACAGTCGACGCCAGCAGCTTCAGCACTTATAACAACGCCTCGGGAACGGGCTCGGTGACGCGGTGACCAGTCCCGTCGCATAAATGTTGATCGTGAGCTCAGCGACGCCCGAAGGAACGCTGAGCTGTAGGAGCGCCCGCAGATCAGATGTCCAGATTTTTGACGTCCAGCGCGTTGTCTTCAATAAATTTACGGCGCTGCTCCACGTCGTCGCCCATCAGCGTGGTGAAGATGGCGTCGGTTTCCGCATAGTCCTCAAGCTTCACGCTCAGCAGGGTGCGGCGCTCGGGATCCATGGTGGTTTCCCAAAGCTGCGTGGCCGTCATCTCGCCCAGGCCTTTGTAGCGCTGCACCTGGTAGTCCTTCTTGCCCTGCTCCACGATGTAGGCGAAGAGCTCGCGCGCGGTCTGCTTTTCGACTGGCTCGCGTAGGGCGCGCGCGGGGCGGGCAGCAGGCTTGGCTCCCGTCTTGGCGTCGTCGCCCTCGGCTTCTTCCTCGTCCTCAGCGGCGGCCGCGGCAGTTTTGCTCGCGAACTCCACCAGGAAGGGCGGCTCCAGAAACTCTTTGATGAGCGAGTACTTCGACATCATCTGGCGAAACTCGGGGCTCGAGGCCAGCGTCCAGTCGATGCGGCGCTCAGCGCCTTGTGCGTCAATGAAACCGAATGACCAAGTGTGGTGCTCATCGTCCTCGATTGGATACAGTTTGCGGGTGATCGCACCCACCTGCTTCACAAACGTGATCTGGAACTCCGCGGCGCGCTCCTTCATCTGCGCGTACAAGTCCGCGAGCTTTTGCGGCGCTTCGCCGTCTTTCGAAGAAAAATCGGCGCGGTGCGTCAACTCGGCGCGAGCCAGCATCTCGGTTAGCTTTTCGTTGCGGATACGCTTGTCCACCTTCTCCGCAAAGCCCAGATACTC
>CAVXOO010000274.1:0-9206 GCA_963762945.1 uncultured Acidobacteriaceae bacterium
GTGTGATCAAAAGCAGCGGCGGCATCGTCGCGCCATAACGGCGGGAGATGCGCGCGAAAACCAGCATGTAGCCCGCGGCGCTCACCGATGACGCAATTCCGTAAACCGCCGGCATATAACCTACGCTCATGCCCTTGGATGGCCAGAGCGTGATAATTGCCGTTCCCGCGAATGCGATCATCAGCAGCCCCGTCTTGGCCAGATTCTGCCTGGCGCCCCGGTTGCCGGCGCGAAACGAAAACAGGAAGAGCCACAGAGGCCAGAGGTAATTAAGGGCATTGGCTTCAAATGGGTTCGCGCTGCGTATTCCAAGATAGTAGGTCAGCTCATGGGTGACGTTCAGTGCGCAGAAAACAATCACCAGCGCCCATGCCGAAGATGGCCAGCGGTGCAGGATCTTCAAGATTGAATGCCAATGCGGATACCATGAAGTGCGAGACAAAGACCCCAGCCCGAAAATCGCGATCAGCGCGGCGGTGGCCAGCGTGAATTCGAGCGTCACAACCGCATGCGCCGAATTCCGGGGACTCAGAAGGCTGAAAGCGGCCGCTGAAGAACTCCAAAGAAGCACGGCGGACTGCTCCGGAATTCGCGAGTGGAGAGGCTTCGGCGGCCTTTTCACAATCCTTGACCTCTCAACCTGGACCTATTCAACATTATTGCAGCCTCTCACGCGCTCCAGGTTCACTGCGGCGCCTCTCTAGGGCGCTGGCCTTTGGGCGCAGCGTGCTATAAAAGGGGAGAGAAAGAACGCCCTCACACCCACTTCAACCGGTATAGACAATCAATTTGAGTGGCGATTCGTCCGTTCTCTTCGTGTGCATTCCGATGATCGATTTTGCCGTAATCGAGGGAGAAAACGAACAGTGGTCTCCTTCCTCAATCGTGTTTGCCTTGATGGCGGCGCAGATTTCCGGTATCGGCTCTGAATCGCTGGTCTGCGATCTTGCCGCCGGTGGAGCGGCCTCGTCCGTGGCCATCGCGGCGCGCACAGGCGCTCGGATTCAAGCCGTCGATTCCTCCCCGATCGCAATCGATGCCATTCAAAAGCGCAGCCTGCGCTATGGTGTTGCCGGCAGAGTTGCTCCCGTCGAAATGGACGTGCTGAGTTATCTTGAATCTGCCCGCGAGCAAGGGAAGAAGTTCGACCTGGTTCTTGCTGAAGGAGGCATCTGCGGAGCGTGCGGACATGCCGCGCTCTTGAAGAAGATCGCGCCGGTGATGCGGAACGCCGGAATCCTGCTGATGAGCGGCTATGCGTATCATGGCGTCATGCGGCAAACGGCAGCCACCAACAGGATCGTGGCCACGGTGCCGCGCGACGTTCGAGAGTATTACGAACATGGAAGACACGCCCCCGGCGGCCGCGAGATTCTGGATGAGCAAACCCTGCTGGAGGTGGTCCAGGAAGCATCCTTCACCGTCAAGCTGAACTTTCGCGCGGCGCAGAATCATTGGTCTTCCTATTTCGAGCGCATGCAGCGCATGGCCGACCAAAATGTGGATGTTGCCTGCCAATATCCGTCCTCGGCCCGCCGCTTCGGCATTGGCGAAGCCTTCCACAATCTTCGCGGCCAAAAATACCTTTGTTATTCGATCGTTTTTGCCGAGTACCTCGGCGCGTCGCAACCGATGGGAGAGGGAAATGAATAAACGGAAGCCCGGCAAGGCGGTCTCTCCGGCCATTTACGACCTGGTCATCACGTTTCTTCTACTCGTACTAGGTGCGGCGCTGGCTTTGCTCTCGCGCGGCAATAGTGAACTCAACCTTTTTGCTGGCGCATTCATCGGCGCCGGTTTGGCCGCGCTGTTTTCCAGCCTCCTTACCGTCCGCATCGAGGCAAAGATCGGCGAATCGCTCGAGAAATTCGATCAGGCGATCGCCCTCGTTCAGTTCGAATTCGAGGGCTCGAAGGTGCTGGACAAGAATTGTCTTAGCCTTGTCTACCAATATTGCAAGACCAGAACCAGCGACGGAGTGATGCGCTGGCGGCTCACGCTCTACAAGTGGGACGACATCGCAAGCAGTTATATCGCCAAAGGGACATCGACTTCAGTCGACGTTTCCGGCCACGCGAACACCTACTCCGCCGTCATGCTTGCCTCGCGGGGATCGCTGCTGCTCATTGAGACCGACCTCGCCTCCGACGAGCCCAGCTCGATCAATATTCTCCATCGCTCCGTCGCCAGCGGGCACCTCTTCGGGGTTTCCCGCCTCACCACCTGGACTGGCACAAATATCTACGCGCCCCTCATCGTCACCGACACGCCCATCGCCGGATGGAGCAAGCCGGATCAAGACGAAAACCCGAAGCTGGGTCACAAACTCGACAAGGACTGGAGCGCCAGCGTCCGCGCCGAGTTCTGGGTGGCAAATCGAGGCACCTGACGCGCATACCGTTTGCCGGGTCTTCTTCACTCGCTCTCGAAGCGCCAGTACGCCTTCCACAAGCCCTGGGCAAGTGGAGCACGAGCGTACGCTCATCGTGTTCAATGGACCGCGATCGGAGCCGTGTCGCGTGGAAGCGCCTTGATTGCTGCGCAAGTTTCGTTGAGCGCATCCAGAATATATCGATGCTTCGGGCTGCGCTTCGCCAGTTGTTCCAGCATTGCCTGGGCTTGATCTAGGTTCTTAAGCGCCAACTCCGGGTGATGGAGACTGGCTTCGATCCTGCCCGAATACAAAAGCGCGACAGCATGGACCATTCCATTGGATAGCGGGTCGGGGTCGCGCAGGGCCACGTCGCGAAACATCGCGTCGGAGCGCTCGACAAACACCAGGGCCTGGCGTGGCGAATGCATCAAATAAAGGGCCAGCCCTATGGTGAGATTCGAAGAAGCGAGGTCGGCAACAGCCTGCACGTTATTTTTGTCGGATTTCACCATGCTCTCATTGATCGAGATCGCCTTCTGGCAACGCTCTCGCACTTCAGAAAATGCGCCCGCATAAGCCAGGCTCTTGCATAACTCTTCGTTGTCGCCGGCAAGAGATGCCTGCACGCCGGTGTCATTCGGGTCGCGAACGGCGAGTTGCTCGGCAATTGCGATCGATTGACGAAATTCGTCCGCGGCCGCAGCATAATTGCGATCGAACTTCAGCGCCATGGCGACCCAGTTGTGCGCGATGATTACCCTGCGACTGTTCTTTGGATTGGCCGGGTCGGCGTGGAGAAATGCTTCATTCATTGCCAGCGCGCGGCGTTCATCGTCGAGTGCGGATGTGTAATCTCCCAGCCATATCTTGAGAAACCCGTCGCTGACGAGCGAATCGGCAATGTCGTGCTCCAGCTTCTCGGAATCGTGGCTCTGAGCCAGCTGCTCCATGATCTGCAACCGCTGACGGCCGAGTTCGGCTGCGCCATCGAGATCTCCAAGCTGGTATTGAATTGCGCCCACCAGTGTCATCGTCCCGAGCAGGTCCATTTGCAGGTTTGTGTCGCGAGGATTTGTCGCCGCCAGTTTTTGGCGAATTCCCAATGCCTTCTCGTAGAGCTGCTTTGCCTCCAGCAACGAGCCAGCGCCGCCAAGGTGGGGATGATTCTCTTCGGATCGGATTTGCCCGATGCGCTCGTAAGCCGCGGCAAGGTCGCGCAGAGTAGCCGGGTCGTCGTGAGCCTCCGATTCGATTTGTTGAAGGTACTCAAGGGCGCGGCTCACCACCAGCTCGCGCGCGGCAGTGGAGCCGGGCAAACTCTCAATGGAGTCGTGAAACTCAAAAAGCATCGAGTCCGTCAGCTTGCGCAGCGACTCGAAGCGCCGCTCCGCGCGGGCTTGCTCGATGCGTGCGATCTGCGCTTCTCGCACGATGGCTACGGCGCCGGAAATCACCATCAGAACGAAAACCGATGCCACCGCAAGAGCGAGCTTGTGGCGCTTGATGAACTTGCCGCTGCGATAAGCGGCACTTGCCGGACGCGCCAGGACCGGTTCCTGGTTCAGGTAGCGGCGAATGTCGGCGGCCAGCTCGGATGGCGCGCCATGCCGGCGTACGCGATCCTTTTCCAGAGCCTTCATGGTGATCCAGTCAAGGTCGCCGCGCAACGTGCGGGCCAGTTGCCTGGGTTCTGTGCGGCGCGCTGCCGCAATTGCGGTTGAGGAGTTGTAGTCGCTGTTGATCCTGGTGCTCGGCCGCGGCGGTTCATCCTCGCGCAACCTACGCAGCAACTCGTCGAGCGGTTGCTTCTGCGATTGCCGGTTTTCAAAAGGCTCCCGACCGGAAAGCAGCACGTAGAGAACCACTCCCAACGAGTACACGTCGGTGCGCGTGTCGATGTCCTGCACATTTGCGTCAGCCTGTTCCGGGCTCATATACCCTGGCGTCCCCAACAGGTTTCCCAATTGCGTTTTGAGGGCGTCTCCGGCAATTTTGGGCGTTGCCGCCTTGGCCAACCCGAAGTCGATAATTCGTGAAACCGGCGCTTCATCTACCTCAACCACGAGAATGTTTGCCGGCTTCAGATCGCGATGGATGATGGCTTTCTGGTGCGCGTGCTGCACGCCTTCGCAAACCTGGATAAATAGCTCAAGCCGATCGCGGATATCGAGTGTCTTCTGATCGCAATACTCTGTGATCGGCAAACCCGGCACGTATTCCATCACGAAATACGGCTGACCCTGTGGAGTCGTCCCGGCTTCAAAGACCTTGGCAATCGCCGGATGGTCCATGATCGCCAACGATTGCCGCTCAGACTCGAAGCGCTGCACCACGGTCTCGTCGTACATCCCGGCTTTGATCAGCTTCAAAGCTACCTGGCGATGCACCGGCAGAGTCTGCTCCGCCAGCCAGACTTGCCCCATGCCGCCTTCGCCCAGTTTGCGAATGAGTTGGAAGCGCTGCGCAAATTCCTGTCCGGGATTCAGAGCGGAGTTCAGAGCCATGCCATCGGCATTCGCGGCTAAAAAGCCGGCCATGGCCGAGGATTGCAAAAAACCAGAGGGCATGTCGGCGCTGGCGGCGAGCAAGCCTTCAACTTCCGCCCGCAAAGACGGATCGGAAGCGCAAGCGCCATCGAGAAAGGCGGAGCGCCGATCCGGCGCCAACTCCAGCGCCCTTTCGAGCACATCGCGTATTTGTTCCCAGCGCTCGGGTGTCATCGGTCGGTGTTGTTATTCATCTGGCGATGCAGCCAAAGGCGGGCCGTAGTCCAATGCCGCTTCACGGTGCTGGGGGAGAGATTGAGAGCACTCGCGGTCTCGTCGATGGAAAGGCCGCCGAAAAACCTCATCTCGACGATGCAGCTCTGTAGCTGATCGAGCTTCGCCAGCTCGTTGAGTGCATCGTCGAGAGCGATCATGTCCATTGTCGGTGTCTTACCCGCCAAGCCTTCATCGAGCGAGAGCCGGTAGCCGCCATCCCGCTTTGCCGCTCTTCGGCTGCGCGCGTGCTCCACCAGAATCTGCCGCATCAATTGCGCGCAAACTGCGATGAAATGCTCGCGGTTTTCGAAATGGCCGGCGCGTTGTTTCTCCAGCCGCAGGTAGGCCTCGTGGACCAGGGCAGCGCTTTGCAGGGTGTGGTCGGGCCGTTCCCTTCTGAGATAACGATGCGCAACGCGGCGCAACTCGTCGTAAACACGTGGGAACACGGCGCGCAAGGCCTCGCCGTTTCCGGCCTGCCGATTCGCCAGTAGATCGCTGAATGTGTTGGACGGCAGGGGGCAACCGGCCCTCCGACTTGAGACCCCGCGGAGCGTTTACGTTTGTAGACAAAGATAGACGCGCGCGGATGCAATGTCAACGCATTGAAAATAAAGATAATCCATCGGAAAATGCGGAGGATTTTCGCACCTGGGCAGCCCGTCATCAAAAAATTTTGAGATTCCCTGGTCCGATTCTCCGATCGATTTCGCTTTAGTAGATAACCGGGCTTCCCGCACCTGCCCATGGGTCAATCGAGCACTTGTTTACATGCCTCCTTCAGTTTGCGCCGCGAATTCGGCGCGCCGCCAAGGCACTTGTTCGCTCGCAGGGAGCGCGAAACGCGGCGGAGCGAAGAAGAGGCTGACGCGCTTCGAGCGCAGCGCAAAAGAATGACCGCCCCGCATCCATCGGCAGCGGCAGAGGTTAAAAAGAAGGACACCGCAAAGGAGAGACAGAATGAAGATGCACAGCAAATACGAGGTCATCGCACAAGTCGCCGGGCCGGGCTTGCTGCTTGCCGCCATTCTCGCCGTGGTGTTGGCGGCGCCTTCCGCATCGCACGCCAGTCCGCTTCCGCCGCCCACGGTAATCGGGACGGTAGATGATACTCTTTACCCGGCCCAATTAGCTCTCCTCAATCACTTCGGCAGCGCGACAGGGACACAGACCTTCACCTACCCAAGTAACCCGCTGCTGGACGGCACCACAACCGACACCATCGGCGCGTCTTACGACAACGGCGTCGCGACGATCACGGCATTCGGTTCATCGATAGGAGCGGGAGGGAGCAGCCCGCCACTACTCGAAGCGACCGTCGACGTCTATGTCCCTTTTGAAGTTGTGGGTCCTGAAACCGGCTTGCAGATACCCGTCATCTACAGCGCGGCCGGCACGACCACGGCGACTGACACCACCAGTGACGTGTTCGTCGAAGCGGTCTTTTCCGGCTATAACACCTCCTCCTCGCTTAAGGCCTGCTCCCCCAACTGCGTCGATGTACCGTCATCCTTTTCAGGTTCGTTAGTCGGAACGGTCTATGCGAACGATGGTCCCGATGAATTTGAACTCTCTGTCCTTGGCCAATCCGGAGGCAATTTCAAAGGCCCGGCCAGTTGGTCGGCTACTATCGATCCGACGGTCGAGATCGATCCGGCGTTCCTCGCTAACCATCCTGGTTACTCGCTCGAAATCGACCCCAACCTTCCAGGCACAAGCCCAGTTCCCGAACCTGGCAGCCTGCTCCTGCTCGGCACAGGAATGATTGGCCTCACTGGAATGGTTCGACGCCGAATGAGCAATTAGACTTTTCGATTCGATATCGAACGGTGTGTGGCATGGGTCTCGGAAATGCAGACTCATCGCGAATGACTGCCCGGGTCTCGATCTTGAGACCCGGGAAGCACGATAAACAGGTTGGATTGCAAGGTCTAACCTGGATTTGCCGCACATTATTTATTCGGGCAAACCGCATCATCTTCAAAGGTCGCCTAGCTAAGGCATTTTCCGGATTGGCATTGAATGCCGCCCTGAACGCCTGCCGGCATTTTCCTCAATCCTGTCTGAAGCCATGACATTTTCCGCAGCCTCTGAATCCGTGCCTTTCAAAACGAATCCTTCCGTATCTTGAAGTGTGATTGCTTTGCGGCTTTCTGGCAGGGGTATTGACAATCTAACCGGCGTTGTCTACATTGTAGGCATGGCGGCGCTTCTCGGCACCTTCGAGCAGATGGTTTTGCTGGCGGTTTTGACTGCGGGCGAGGAGGCCTACGGGCGGGCCGTGCTGCGCACCGTGCAGGCGGGCCTCGGAGCGAAACACAGTGTTTCTGCCGGCGCGGTGTATGCCACGCTGGACCGCCTCGAAGCCGAGGGGCTGGTGACTTCGCGTCTTGAAGAGGGAACGCCGGCGCGCGGCGGACGGGCGCGGAGGTTTTATCGCCTGACCGAGCCGGGCGCCAGTGCATTGCGTGAAGCGCGCATGGTTCTGGAGCAGATGTGGCGCGGGGTCACGTGGCCCGCGGAGGTGATGGGATGAAACGGATGGGACCACCGTTGTGGATGGAGCGGCTGCTGAAACTCCTCTTGCCCGAGCGCGATCGCGAGGCGGTTACGGGCGATCTCTATGAAGAGTTTTGCGAAGAAGTAGTTCCGCGGATGGGCGGAACCCTAGCGAGGTTTTGGTATATGCGCCAGGTTCTGAGTTTTGTTCCGCAGCGGCTGGGGCCGGTGTTGCAACTGATTTGTTTTTTCACCCTCCTGTCGGGAACTTGGCTGGGGCTCATGGATCTGCGGCTGCATCGTCCCGGCTATTTGCGACGTGAATGGATCGCCGGGTTGATCGTGGGTCAGGCGGCCGTCACGCTGATCGCGCTGAGCCGGCGCGGGCCTGGCTGGCTGCGCTTCGTCGCGCTTATGGGATGCCTGGGAATCCTGTCGCTGGCGGCGCGCGCGCTTGCGGGTGCGGTCACCGGAGCCAACCTTGAGGGCTACATCCTGCTGATTGCCCTGGTGCTGGTGGTGCAGGCGGCGCTGACGGTGCTGATTCTGCGCGGGCGCGATCGCCGCATTGCGCACCGGGCGTGAAAACCGCTCTTAGCTCATGACTGACGCAATAGGGCTGCAAATGTGCCGTCTGTCACTATTTCTCGGCGGGCTTCTCGGCTTTTCCCTCTTCGAGGGCTTTCTGCCACTCTTCGCGTTCCTTCTGGTGCTGATTCTGCTCGGAGTGAATTCCCTGGACAAAGGTGTGCATCACATCGTCCAGGGTCCGGCCAGGAGCCAGGGTGCAACTTTTGAAGAGATGGGTATCGGCGTTGTCAGGGTCTCTGAACCATATAACTGATATATCGGGATCCTTTTTAGGAAGCAGTACTCAAAAATATGTCCATCATATATTTGTTTGAAGATGAGTTGGGGGATGTAATCCCAACTGTAGGATCTGATGTTGTGTTATCGGCAAGTTTAGCCGGAGAAGGCCTGCCCGTAGGGTCGCCGTTGGATGACGGCAACCGGATGTCTGGCCACATGATTGGAGTGTTCTTCGGCAGTGCGTACCCGGCAGACTGAAGCTCGCTGGCAAGGGCCTTGGGGAATACGGCATTTTCGTCGATTCCGTATCCCTTTCTATCGAGATCGAACATGAATGCTGCGCCTGACTTTCCCACTATCGCTGTAGTCTTTCCCTTTTCCTGGGCAGCTTGCAGCAGTCTTTTAACCATTAGCAACTCGTTGTCATAAAAAGAATTTAATGTCAGCAGGACGCTCCAATCTTCAGTAAAGACAGGCTGACTGTAACTCTGCGCACCCGGATCGTACACGCGGATGGTGCTGAAAACCGAAAGCTTTAATCAGGTTCGCGCGGATCGTGAGACGCTGCGCCAGAACTACCAGCGCATGGCGGCCATTGCGCACAACCGCAGCGTGCAGGTGGCGAGCCTGGGCGCGCTCGCCAATGAAGTTTCCGCGCTCTACGGCTTGCGCCAGAGCAAGCTGCAAGCGGCAGAAGAAGCCAAGCCGGCGCCGGTGGGCAAGGCGGCATCGGCTCCGGTGGCCGCGACGCCCAGCGACGA
>CAVXOO010000275.1:0-3626 GCA_963762945.1 uncultured Acidobacteriaceae bacterium
AAAGCCGCGGAAACCAATTATTCCTGTTCGCGGACCCGCTCAGGCTCGTAGAACCGCTCAGGCGAGCACGCTCTCGGCGGCGGTCCAGGGGCGGTGCTGGCTTTCGGCTACGCCGCGATGGGTTAGCGTGCCTCGCCATGTGTTGAGGCCTTCGGCAAAGCCTGGGTCCTGGCGCAGGGCTTCGCGCACGCCCAGGCTCGAGATGCGCAAAACGTAAGGGAACGTGGAATTTGTGAGCGCCAGCGTTGACGTGTGCGGCACTGCGCCGGGCATGTTGGTGACGCAGTAGTGCACCACACCATCGACCACGAAGCTGGGGTTCGAGTGCGAGGTGGGTCGCGCCGTTTCCACGCAGCCGCCCTGATCGATGGCCACATCGACAATCACCGCGCCGGGCTTCATCTGCGCAACCATGGCCCGGGTGACGAGCCTGGGCGCGGTTGCGCCGGGAATCAGAACTCCGCCGATCACGAGGTCGGCTTCGCGCGTGGCCTGGGCGATGTTGTAGCTGTTTGAAGCCAGAGTGTAGAGGCGGCCGCCGAAGATGTCGTCGAGCTCGCGCAGGCGGTTCAGATTCACGTCGATGAGCGTGGTTTTGGCGCCAAATCCCAGAGCGATGCGCGCTGCGTTGGCGCCCACTACGCCTCCGCCGAGAATGGCGACATGCGCCGGCGGCACACCGGGAACGCCGCCCAGCAGAATGCCGCGCCCGCCGCGCTCCTTTTCAAGACAGCTCGCGCCCACCTGCACGCTCATGCGGCCGGCGACTTCGCTCATGGGCGTGAGCAGCGGCAGAGTGCCGTGGCGGCCGCGCACCGTTTCATAGGCGATGCCGATGACCTTGGCTTCGAGGAGCTTGTCGGTGAGCGCGGGCAGCGGCGCAAGGTGCAGATAGGTGAAGAGAACCAGCCCCTCGCGGAAGTAAACGTACTCGCTCTCGATGGGCTCCTTGACCTTGACCACCATCTCGGCCTTGCCCCAGGCGTAACCGGCGTCGCCGACGGTCTCCGCGCCCGCGTTCTGGTATTCGGCATCGGGGAAACCGGACTGCGCGCCGGCCTGGGTTTCGACCAGCACCGTGTGGCCGGCCTCGGTGAGCGCTTTTACGCCGGCCGGGGTGATGCCGACGCGGGATTCGCTATCCTTGATCTCTTTGGGAACGCCGACAATCATGGTGGCTCCTTTTCTGCGGCCGGGTCTGGAGTTGCGGCTGTGGAGTTGCGACTGAGAGGAATTTTACGTCGTATAGGGCTTCCAATGTGTGCAAAGTTTGTGATAGAACAGCCGAATGGGAACGAAACGTGAGAGCGATAGCGATTTGGCGCAACAATCGTCCAGAGCGGCCGGGGAAGCGACCCCATTGGACGTTACTGCGGCGGGGCTGACGAAGCTCGACCTGGACGAGCTGGACATCGCCATCCTGCGCTTTCTCGAGCGTCAGGGCCGGGCGACGAACTTTGAAGTGGGCGAGGCGGTGGGGTTGTCGGCGTCGGCGGCCTCGCGGCGCATTCTGGCTCTGGAGGCATCGGGAGCGATTCGCGGCTACCGCGCGCTGATCGACGACCGGCTGCTCGGCAAGCATATGACGGTCTATATTCGCGTCACGCTGGAGCGGCAGTCGGCCGCCGTGCTGAGCGCCTTTGAGGCTGGCGTGCGCCACTGTCACGACATTGTGAGCTGCCATTTGCTGGCCGGCCAGTACGACTACATATTGGTGGCGCGCGTGGCGGGAATCGACGACTACAACCGGCTGCACCAGAACGAGCTGTCGCGTTTGCCGGGAGTGATCCGGCTGGAGACGAGCTTTGCGTTGCGGGATGTGCTGGAGGGGAAGAGCTAAATAGGTACCTCTTCTCTCCGTGTTTTCCGGCGATTTCCGCGCCTGCGGTCAACTAGCCGTACAATAGGCTTTGAGGCACGCGCCAATTTCAGGTTTTTTGAGGTAGATCGAGCTCTCCCATGTCTTCAAACGGTTATCCTTCGCGCTCTTCACGGTCCCACGGCATTCGTTCGCTGTTCAGCATGTTCTCGAGCGACCTGGCTATCGACCTCGGCACCGCAAACACTCTTGTCTACGCGGCGGGCAAAGGCATCGTCGTCAACGAGCCGTCGATTGTCGCCATCAACAAGTCCACCGGCGAAGTGGAAGCGGTGGGCAAAGAGGCCAAGGAGATGCTGGGGCGCACGCCCGGCAACATTGTGGCCATCAAGCCCATGAAGGACGGCGTGATTGCCGACTTCAAAGTCACGGAAAAAATGCTGAATTACTTTATCCAGAAGGCGCACAACCGCAAGATGCTGGTGCATCCGCGGATCGTGATCGGCGTGCCTTCGGAGATTACGCAAGTGGAGAAGCGCGCGGTCGAAGACTCGGCATATCGCGCCAAGGCCAGCGAAGTTTATCTCGTGGAACAGGCCATGGTGGCGGCCATCGGCGCTGGGTTGCCCATCACCGAGCCTTCCGGCAACATGGTTGTGGACATCGGCGGCGGCACGACGGACATCGCCGTGATTTCGCTTTCTGGTATTGTTTATTCGCGCTCGGTGCGCATGGCCGGCAACCAGATGGACGAGGCCATCACGAATTACCTCAAGCGCAAGTACAACCTGCTGATTGGCGAGCGCACGGCTGAGGCGATCAAAATTGAAATTGGATCGGCGTTCCCGCTGGATAAGCCGCTGAGCATGGAGATCAAAGGCCGCAACCTGATCGAAGGCGTGCCGAAGACCATCACCATCGACGACAGCGAGATTCGCGAAGCGCTGGGCGAGTGCATTGCGGTGATCATGAACGCCATTCGCGTGGCTCTGGAGCGCACCCCGCCCGAGCTTTCCGCCGACATCAGCGATCGCGGCATCGTGCTTACCGGCGGCGGCGCGCTGATCAAGAATCTCGATAAGCGCATCCGCGAGGAGACCGGCCTGCCGGTTTCCGTGGCCGACGATCCGCTGGCCTCGGTGGTTCTGGGCACGGGCAAAATGCTCTCCGACTTCCGCCTGCTGCGCAAGATCAAGATCGATTGACGGCAGGGAACAAGGGAACGAGGGAACAAGGGAACGAGAAACCCGGCCTAGCCTTTGAGCTTATTCATGAGCGCGTTGAGCATGCGGCTTATTTCGGCGGAAAGATTCTCGACGGCCTCATGTTCCTGCTTGCCACAAAATCCGAGAGTGTTAGCGATCGTGAGTTGCGTTTGAAATTCGCAATTTGAGCCTCTCGCGTAGCCGAGGAACAGGACGTATTCGCCCTTTGTGGACCGGCCGTTGCCTTCGGCAATATTGCTTGCGATCGATACGGAAGCGCGCCGCATTTGATTGGTCAAACCAAATTGCTCGGAAGGAGGAAACGAGGCAGTAAGACGATAGACCTCCGAACTCAATTGGATTGCTTTTTGCCAAACCACAAGATCTTTGAAGGACGCCATGCTTCTCTCCCTTCGATGGTCAGTTTTTTTACGACATCAAGGAGAGCGTATGGCAGCACCAAGGATAGCAATGTGACCAACAGCACGTCTGGTCTTTGTTTTCTTGTTCCCTCGTTCCCTGGTTCCCTTGTTCCCTGAATTTATGGATACCTTCTTCGTTCGCTAGCAATACTTAGTTCTGAACCAGTAGTAAACATAACA
>CAVXOO010000276.1:0-8091 GCA_963762945.1 uncultured Acidobacteriaceae bacterium
TCGGAATAGACGCCGGGAGTCGGCTCGAAGGCGCCCCCATTCATATGGACCCTGACGACCGTAGCTCCGCAAGCGGACTTGGCGGCCACGAGCCACGAATCGAAATCATCGCGGGTATAGACCTCGCCCTTTTGCACGAGGAAGCGCCAAGGATCGAGATTTAAGCCGACAAAGCGGAAATTAGGGTTCTCGGCGTTGGTAAAATGGGTTCCGCTCGCTCCCATGAACGGCAGGAAGTCGTCGGGAAAAGCCAATGGGCCGGAGACGAACAGATCGACGAATAGGACGGATACGGCGAGAAGGCGTTTCATCGGATTTTCCTTTCTCTCGGCTGTACGAGCCGGAGCGTATCATAGTCGAGTCGGGCCCCCTCGTAAACGATGCGGCGGACAAAAGCGGAAAGACGGTCGTTGCCGAGCACCCCGGAGAGTTCCTCGCCTCGCGTCGCCTCGTCGAAGCGCTCCTCGAGCCAGTCCGCGGGAAGACTGCGTCGGCGCCTGAACGCCCGACGTAGGCTCAAGAGCCAATCGTCGTAGGCGTGGGCGCTCTTTTTAAGCGCGCTCGTGTCGATGCCTCGCTCGGCGTAGAGCTCGACCATGTCGCGGAAAAGGACGCGGAGCGCGTCGTGCGGCGGGAGGAACTTGGCGAAAATCTCGTGGGGCAGGAGATACGGCATGGCGGCCTCGCGCCTGATAGGGGCGATGCGTTCGAAGAGGGCGCGCGCGGCGGATGCGCGGGGCGTCCCCGAAGGTTTCTCCTCGTCGTATAGCTCTCGCGTCCTCTCAACGAGATCCGGCCGATGCGCTCCAAGCGCCCGGAGGTAGAACTCCTTTTGTCTGCCGGGCCTGAGCGTCAGGCCGCCCGGCATCACGAAGTCGGCGTCCGCGTCTACGCAAGCCGAGTAGAGGGCGGCGATCGATTCCGCGCCGTCCGAGAGGCCGGGAAGGAGCGGCATCGCGAGGACGCCCACGGCGCAGCCCGCGGCCTTGAAGGCCTTGATCGTCGCCAGCCTCGAGGCAAACGTCGAGGCGCCCGGCTCCATGGTCTCTCGAAGCCTCTCGTCGAGGCTCGTGAGCGACACGAGAAGGACGAAGCCCGAACGCTCGCCGACGCGGCGCCAAGACTCGATGTCGCGGAGGATGAGGCTCGACTTGGTCATCACGAGCGCCGGGACGGGGCGAGGCGCGGAAGCCAAGAGATCGGCGCAGCTACCCGTGATGCGCTCAATTCCCTCGGCAGGTTGGTAGGCGTCGGTGACTCCCGACCCGAAACCTATCATGCCTCGCTCCCGGAGGGCAGGCAGCTCGTCAGCCAGCCGCGCTGGGATATCGCGACGGATCTCAAGGTCGTGCTCAAAGTCGCCCTCGACGTAGTAGCGCTCTGCTCGGCCGTCGCAATACCGGCAGCCATGGGCGCAGCCGCGATAGGAAGCGATCCTATAAAGGGAGCGCGTAAAGTTGTCCGGCAAGTCCGCCGTTCTAATCCCGTCGTCGAGGATTTTTTCCCGCGCTTTCAGGCCGATACGATCGTCTCCCTTTGAGGATGGTCAATTCGATGTGGCTATCTTCAATGCCTCGCTTCACTACTCCACCAGCTACACGCGCACGATTCGCGAAGCCATGCGCTGCCTTCGGCCCGGCGGCTTCATCCTCATCGCGGACTCACCCACCTTTGACGACGAGGCGGCTGACGAAGCCACGCGCGACGAGCGCGCCCGCCGCTTTGAATTCGACGGGATGGGATCTTCACTCTCGTCGCGTCAGTATCTGACGCCTGCGGGTCTCGATGAGCTTTCCACTCTCGGAATCCGCTGGACCGAGCATAGGCCGTGGCTGGGGATTCGCCCATGGATCGCACGCATCATGAGACGCCGCGAGCCGTCGCAGTTCTATCTCTATGAAGGGAGGCTTGACGCCCTATGATTCTCCTATATTTCCCGAAGCTCACCAAGCCCAGGAATCGCCGTTTTCCGCTGTCCGTCATGGCGCTGGCCGCAGTGCTCGAAGGCCGCGAAGAGTACGAAATCGTCGATGGCAACCTCGACCCCGACCCGGATCGAACCATTGCCGGCCTCATCGAAACCCATACTGTCGAGCTGCTCGGAGTCAGCATCATGCCTGGTCCGCAGATGGTCTCCGCCATGCACTCGTGCCGGGATATCCGCGAGAAGTTTCCGCTTGTTCCCATCGTCTGGGGAGGATATTTCCCGTCTGTTTACCCCGACGCGACGCTGAATGCGTCGTACATCGATTACGCCGTCCGCGGCCAGGGCGAGACCACGCTGCTGGAGCTGATCGATGCCATCCGCGGCCAGCGCGAACTGGCCACCGTCGCCGGACTCTCCTGGAAGGACTCTTCCGGACGCCACATGCACAACCCCGAGCGCGGCATGCAGTCCCTCGACGATTTTCCGTGGATGCCCTATCATCGCCTCCCCGTCGCCAATTATCTGCGCCCCTCCTTCTTCGGCAAACGGACTGGTTTTCACCAAGCCAGCCTCGGCTGCCCCTTCCAGTGCACATTTTGCGCGGTCCATAAGGCCTTCGGCAGCAAAGAAAAACTTGAGTCGCCGGAACGCACCACCGCGATTCTGGCCCACCTCGTCAAGGAATACGGGATGGACGGCTTGCAGTTCGTCAACATGAACTTCTTCCTGCACGAGGCGCACACCCGCGAGCTCATGGAGCGCTTGGCGCCGCTCCATCTTCATTGGTGGTGCGAGGGCCGCATCGACGCCATCTGCCGATACTCCGACGATACCCTCCGCCTGATTCGCAAGGCGGGTTGCACCATGATGTTCTGCGGAGCCGAATCGGGATCGGACCGCACCCTGAAGGAGATGAAAAAAGGCATCACCACCGAACAAACGCTCTCCGTCGCCAGACGTCTCCGCGACGCCGGCATCATTCCCGAGTTTTCGTTCATCTTTGGCAATCCTCGCGATCCCGAAGGCGACACCCGCGAAAACATCGCCTTCATTCGCACCGTCAAGCGGATCAATCCCGCCGTTGAAATCATCGTTCATCACTACACGCCGGTGCCCCAGCGCGACACCAAAATGTACGGCAACATCGACGGGCTTGTCGATTTTCCTTCTACCCCGGAAGAGTGGGCCACGCCGCGCTGGTACAACTTCACCATCCGCGTCAATCCATCCATGCCGTGGCTCAAGCCACGCACCCGACGCCTGATCGACAACTTTGAAACCGTTGTGGCCACGCGCTGGCCCACCGTCCAGGACATTTACGCCAGCCCCTTGAGCCGCGCATTGCTTGCCGCTCTCGGCTCCTGGCGCTATCTCACTCGCATCTACAACGCTCCCGCCGAGCTCCGGCTGGCTCAGCAATGGACTCGCTTACGCCGGCCCAAGGAAGAGAGCATATGAGCCTCGCCGCCAACCCGCCCGAACCCGTAACGTTGAACCCGCAGGGCGCCTACCAGCTCTGGGCCCAGCATTACGACTCCACAGTCAATCCCCTCCTGGCTCTCGAAGAGCGCCGCCTGTGGGCTCAACTCGGCGACTTCTCTGGCAAAGATGTCGTCGATCTCGGCTGCGGTACAGGAAGATGGCTCAAGAAGCTTGAGAACCTGCGGCCGCATTCGCTCGCCGGCGTCGATCTCTCGTCCGCCATGCTCGAACAAGCGCGCGTCAAGTGCGCGCCCTCCACGCGCCTGCTCCAATCCGACTGCACCGACACATCTCTGCGCGACCGGAGCGCCGATCGCGTTCTGGCATCCTTCCTCCTGTCGTATCTCTTCGATCTCGACGCCTTCGCGCGCGAGGCAGCGCGCCTTCTGCGTCCCGGCGGCGTCATTTACATCTCCGATCTCCATCCCAATACCGCTTCCTATGGATGGCGCCGCACCTTTCGCGCCGCGGGCACCGTCTTCGAGATTGAAACTCATCGCTACACGCTCGCTCACTTGGTTGAATCCATGTGGCGCTCAGGATTGCGCCTCGACCAGATCGCCGAATGGTCGTTTGGCCCGCCTGAAAGCGCCGTTTTCGAGCGCGCAGGCAAACTTGACACCTATCTCCAGGTCGAGTCTCTACCCGTTGTCTACTGGGCGCGGTTCACCCTCGCCGGAGTCCGGCCGTGACGCTGCCCATGCCGAAAGATATGCACGCCGCGCCGCGCGAGCTGGTTCTCACCGGCGCCCGCATCGCGCGAACCTCGCAGATTGCCGAGCCGCTCACGATTCATCTGCGCGGCGATCGCATCGAAAACCTTCTCCCGCCTCAAATCCGTCCCATCCACACGACCGGGATCGATCTCTCCCATCATCTTGTCCTCCCCGGTCTGATCAACGCGCACGATCACCTGGATTTTTCCCTGTATCCGCAACTCGGCCGCGGTCCCTATCCCAGTTGGCGCGAATGGGCCGAAGAACATATATCGCCCTCGCGAGTCTCCGGTGCGGGAACTCCAGGACGTTCCCAGCGAACTCCGCTTCTGGTGGGGAGGCATTCGCGCCAACTGGGATAGGGACCGCGGCCGAGTTGCGGATACAGGGAAAAATCCAGGTGATCGTGCGCGTTGATCAGACCGGGGAGGACAAGATGATGGGAGAGATCGATCCCGGTCGTGTGGATGGGACGGATTTGAGGCGGGAGAAGGTTTTCGATGCGATCGCCGCGCAGATGAATCGTGAGCGGCTCGGCAATCTGCGAGGTTCGCGCGATGCGGGCGCCGGTGAGAACCAGCTCGCGCGGCGCGGCGTGCATATCTTTCGGCATGGGCAGCGTCACGGCCGGACTCCGGCGAGGGTGAACCGCGCCCAGTAGACAACGGGTAGAGACTCGACCTGGAGATAGGTGTCAAGTTTGCCTGCGCGCTCGAAAACGGCGCTTTCAGGCGGGCCAAACGACCATTCGGCGATCTGGTCGAGGCGCAATCCTGAGCGCCACATGGATTCAACCAAGTGAGCGAGCGTGTAGCGATGAGTTTCAATCTCGAAGACGGTGCCCGCGGCGCGAAAGGTGCGGCGCCATCCATAGGAAGCGGTATTGGGATGGAGATCGGAGATGTAAATGACACCGCCGGGACGCAGAAGGCGCGCTGCCTCGCGCGCGAAGGCGTCGAGATCGAAGAGATACGACAGGAGGAAGGATGCCAGAACGCGATCGGCGCTCCGGTCGCGCAGAGATGTGTCGGTGCAGTCGGATTGGAGCAGGCGCGTGGAGGGCGCGCACTTGACGCGCGCTTGTTCGAGCATGGCGGACGAGAGATCGACGCCGGCGAGCGAATGCGGCCGCAGGTTCTCAAGCTTCTTGAGCCATCTTCCTGTACCGCAGCCGAGATCGACGACATCTTTGCCAGAGAAGTCGCCGAGTTGAGCCCACAGGCGGCGCTCTTCGAGAGCCAGGAGGGGATTGACTGTGGAGTCGTAATGCTGGGCCCAGAGCTGGTAGGCGCCCTGCGGGTTCAACGTTACGGGTTCGGGCGGGTTGGCGGCGAGGCTCATATGCTCTCTTCCTTGGGCCGGCGTAAGCGAGTCCATTGCTGAGCCAGCCGGAGCTCGGCGGGAGCGTTGTAGATGCGAGTGAGATAGCGCCAGGAGCCGAGAGCGGCAAGCAATGCGCGGCTCAAGGGGCTGGCGTAAATGTCCTGGACGGTGGGCCAGCGCGTGGCCACAACGGTTTCAAAGTTGTCGATCAGGCGTCGGGTGCGTGGCTTGAGCCACGGCATGGATGGATTGACGCGGATGGTGAAGTTGTACCAGCGCGGCGTGGCCCACTCTTCCGGGGTAGAAGGAAAATCGACAAGCCCGTCGATGTTGCCGTACATTTTGGTGTCGCGCTGGGGCACCGGCGTGTAGTGATGAACGATGATTTCAACGGCGGGATTGATCCGCTTGACGGTGCGAATGAAGGCGATGTTTTCGCGGGTGTCGCCTTCGGGATCGCGAGGATTGCCAAAGATGAACGAAAACTCGGGAATGATGCCGGCGTCGCGGAGACGTCTGGCGACGGAGAGCGTTTGTTCGGTGGTGATGCCTTTTTTCATCTCCTTCAGGGTGCGGTCCGATCCCGATTCGGCTCCGCAGAACATCATGGTGCAACCCGCCTTGCGAATCAGGCGGAGGGTATCGTCGGAGTATCGGCAGATGGCGTCGATGCGGCCCTCGCACCACCAATGAAGATGGAGCGGCGCCAAGCGCTCCATCGAGCTCGCGGGTGTGCGCCTCGTGCAGGAAGAAGTTCATGTCGAACGAACTGCAAGCCGTCCATCCCGTATTCCTTGACGAGGTGGGCCAGAATCGCGGTGGTGCGTTCCGGCGACTCAAGTTTTTCTTTGCTGCCGAAGGCCTTATGGACCGCGCAAAATGTGCACTGGAAGGGGCAGCCGAGGCTGGCTTGGTGAAAACCAGTCCGTTTGCCGAAGAAGGAGGGGCGCAGATAATTGGCGACGGGGAGGCGATGATAGGGCATCCACGGAAAATCGTCGAGGGACTGCATGCCGCGCTCGGGGTTGTGCATGTGGCGTCCGGAAGAGTCCTTCCAGGAGAGTCCGGCGACGGTGGCCAGTTCGCGCTGGCCGCGGATGGCATCGATCAGCTCCAGCAGCGTGGTCTCGCCCTGGCCGCGGACGGCGTAATCGATGTACGACGCATTCAGCGTCGCGTCGGGGTAAACAGACGGGAAATATCCTCCCCAGACGATGGGAACAAGCGGAAACTTCTCGCGGATATCCCGGCACGAGTGCATGGCGGAGACCATCTGCGGACCAGGCATGATGCTGACTCCGAGCAGCTCGACAGTATGGGTTTCGATGAGGCCGGCAATGGTTCGATCCGGGTCGGGGTCGAGGTTGCCATCGACGATTTCGTACTCTTCGCGGCCTTCGAGCACTGCGGCCAGCGCCATGACGGACAGCGGAAAACGGCGATTCCTGGGCTTGGTGAGCTTCGGGAAATATAGGAGAATCATAGGGCGTCAAGCCTCCCTTCATAGAGATAGAACTGCGACGGCTCGCGGCGTCTCATGATGCGTGCGATCCATGGGCGAATCCCCAGCCACGGCCTATGCTCGGTCCAGCGGATTCCGAGAGTGGAAAGCTCATCGAGATCCCGCAGGCGTCAGATACTGACGCGACGAGAGTGAAGATCCCATCCCGTCGAATTCAAAGCGGCGGGCGCGCTCGTCGCGCGTGGCTTCGTCAGCCGCCTCGTCGTCAAAGGTGGGTGAGTCCGCGATGAGGATGAAGCCGCCGGGCCGAAGGCAGCGCATGGCTTCGCGAATCGTGCGCGTGTAGCTGGTGGAGTAGTGAAGCGAGGCATTGAAGATAGCCACATCGAATTGACCATCCTCAAAGGGGAGACGATCCATATCGGCCTGAAAGCGCGGGAAAAAATCCTCGACGACGGATGCGAAAACAGTCGCGGCTTCAAGACCGTCGAAGGCATTGGCGTAGATGTTGACTGCGGCCGGGCGATGACCGGCAAGAGTGAGCCGGTAACTGAGCCATCCGCTGCCGGCGCCAATATCCAGAATGCGCAGCATGGGGCCCAAAAGATTCGCGCACTGCGGCAGGAGCTTGCGCTCAAGGTAGCGGAAGCTGCGCGCGCGCTTTTGCCATTGTGCGGTGAAGTTTCCTGTCAGATCGGCGAAGGGCAGAGCAAGATAGAAAGCTGGATCGTCGGAGCCACGCCCTTGTTTGCGGTGCGAAAGTTCGTAGTCGCGCAGGAGGGATGCGAAGCGTTTTTGTTGTTCGATGGTGAGCGTGCGCCAGACGCCGGCGGTCTTCTGAATCTTTCTGAAACAGTTCTGGCAGTGCATGATGTTCTTCAGGCACCGCGTCGTCGCGGATATCGAGAAGCGCGGCCTCTGCAGCGCACTGCGGACAACGAAGCCGGATCGATTGACGGGAATCCCCGAGCGGCAGATGAACAGGGCTGGCGAAGGCGGTGGTCATTGCTCCTCCCGTACCAGCTGCAGCAAGACGTGATCGGCAAAGGTGCGAACGAGAGGCCATGCACCGAGCTGCCGATCGAGCCATTCGAGAAAGCGAAGAGTGCGCGGACGATTGCGAAAGAACGGCTCCAGCCATGAAGGAGGAAGGAAGACGCCGATACCGCGGCGGGCCTTTA
>CAVXOO010000277.1:0-4531 GCA_963762945.1 uncultured Acidobacteriaceae bacterium
CGTCTCCAGCCTACGCTTCGTACTTCCCGCTTGTCTTGACACCGGAGAGCGACGCCATCTACTGTACTTTACCAGAAAACGTTTACTGGCCCGCGCGTTTTGAACCAATCTAAAGGGCTCGAATCGTCTTATCCGGCCAGCACTCAAACCCGCCCTGCCGATGAGTTCCGCAGCCACGCCAAACAGAGGAGAAGCCATGATCCCTGAATCTGAAATCGGTATTCGCTTGAACCGCCGCCAGGCCCTCGCTCTTTCGGCAGCCGCCGGCCTGGGCACAGCTTTTGCAAAAAGCTCCCACGCCTCCGACAGCACCAAGACCGGCGTCCACCAGGAACCCGGCAACTGCTCCACGCCCCGCTCCGCGATTGCCAACACGCAATACGGCAAGGTGCGCGGCTTTCTCGCGGGCGGCGTATTCACCTTCAAAGGCATTCCTTATGGCCAGGACACCGGCGGCGAAAACCGCTGGCTTCCGGCAAAACCTCCCGCGCCCTGGAAGGATGAGTACCCCGCGCTGATCTACGGCGCAAACTGCCCGCAAAACCTGCACCCCTGGACGGCGATCGAGCAGACATTCCTGCAGGACTGGGACGACGGCTACCAGAACGAGGACATGCTCAAGCTCAATGTGTGGACACCCTCGCTCACCGGCAAGCGCGCTGTCCTGGTGTACTTTCATGGCGGAGGATACAGCTTCGGTTCCTCCTACGAACTCCCCGCACAGGAAGGCGCGCAGATGGCGCGCTATCACGACGTCGTATCGGTCACCGTCAACCATCGCCTCAACATTCTCGGCTTCCTCGATCTTTCCGAAATCGGCGGTTCCGCCTACGAGGACTCCGTCAACGTCGGGATGACCGACCTGGTGGCCTCGCTCAAATGGGTTCAGGAGAACATTGCCAACTTCGGCGGCGATCCCGATCGCGTGATGATCTACGGCCAGTCGGGCGGCGGTTCCAAGGTGACCACGCTGATGGGCATGCCGTCCGCGGCCGGCCTCTTCAATCGCGCTTCGGTGCAATCCGGCGGCGGCGGCAATATCCCCACCAAAGAACAGCAAAAAGAAGTCGGCCGGCAATTGATGATAGAGCTAGGCCTCGCGCCCAACGATCTCGCCTCGCTGCAAAAAATCGAGTGGGCCAAGCTGGTGGCTGCCGGCAATGCCGCCATCTCCAAAATCAATCCGCCGATGCGCGGCGCGGCCGGCCCGTTTGCTCCCGGACCGCCGCGTGTGGGCTGGTCCCCAACTCTCGACGGCAAAATTATCAATCTCCGGTCCTTCTTCGACGTGGCGCCGGAGGCTCTCGAAGAATGTGCCCATGCTGCTCGGCTCGGTGAGCGAAGAAGGCAACCAGATGCACAACCGCCCCACCGAAGACGAGTGGCGCGCCAACCTCGCCAAGGCTTATGGCGAAGACAAGGCCGCTGCCCTTGTGGCCGCGTTGAAGAAGGCGCATCCGGAAAAAAGCATTCGTACGTTGTCCTACATGTGCAGCGGAACTTTTGGGTTGAACAGCCTCACCATGCGCAACAACATTGTAAAGATGGCCAGGTTAAAGCACGAGCAAAAAGCCTCGCCAGCCTTCGCGTACTACTTCACATGGCAATCGCCCATGCTCGAAGACGCCGGCGCATGGCACACCGCCGAGCTGCAATTCTGCTTCGACAACGCCAAGCGCTGCGAGCAGGGCACGGGCAACACGCCGGAAGCGCAGGCGCTGGCAAAGAAGATGGCCGCAGCGTGGGCCAATTTCGCGAGGACCGGAAATCCCAGTCAGCCGGGCCTGAGCTGGACGCCCACCGACCCAGACAGCAATAAGACGATGGTCTTTGACAATCGCTGCCGCATGGAAAACGATCCCGAGAGCGAGTCCCGCAAGATCCTGCTCAGCTGATGGTACTCGCAGCCTGCGCCTGCAACCACTCGCCCGGGATCGTGCGCAACTAAGGATGTACGGCTCCAATCGGGCCCGCGGCAAAGCTGTCTCAGTTTTCCTCGGGCCAGAGCCATGCCGCTCCACGGACGCCGCTCGAGTCTCCATGCTTGGCCCGGACGATCGGCGTATGGATTCCGCCACCGAAGCCGTATTTTTCAAGCAGCGGCGGAACGTTTCGGTAGATCGTGCTGAGCCGCGACAATCCGCCGCCCACCACAATCACATCGGGATCGATCACGTTGACCAGCGAGGCAAATCCCCGCGCGATGCGATCCTCGAGTCTCTCTATGGCGGCCACGGCCTCAGCATCCCCGCGCTCCGCAGCCTCCGAAACATCCTTTGCAGATAGCGGCCTCCCGGTGTGGCGCTCGTAGTCCTTGCCCAGAGCCGTGCCCGAAATCCAGGTCTCGATGCATCCGGATTTTCCGCAGTAGCATTGCGGCCCCGGAAATTCGTCGCTGCGCGGCCAGGGCAGACTGTTATGGCCCCATTCGCCGGCCACACTATTCCGGCCCTCGTGCACACGCCCCGCAATGGCAAGGCCGCCCCCGCACCCGGTCCCGAGAATCACCGCGAAGACCACGCGATACCCTGCACCGCTTCCATCGGTAGCCTCGGAGAGAGCCAGGCAGTTGGCATCGTTCTCGCAGCGCACTTCTCTTGCCAGCACGGCCGAGAGATCTCGCTCCAGGGGCTGCCCATTGATCCATGTCGAATTGGCGTTCTTCACCAGGCCCGACGGCCGCATCACCGTTCCAGGAATGCCCACTCCCACCGTGCCTTGCTCTCCCAAATCTGTTTCCAGCGTTCGCACCAGGCGCGCGATAGTCTGCAATGTCTCCGCGTATTGATCGCGCGGTGTCGCCACCCTGATCCTGCCCAGTTCGCGGACGTCCGCGCCCAGGGCTAATGCCTCAATCTTGGTTCCGCCGAGATCGATTCCGATACGCATCTTTTCCTGATGAGCTTAACATCCTCGTGCGAATTGCAGCCTGCGTCAGCTTCAGAGCGGCCAAGTCAATCGCAGTCAACCAAGGAGCTTTGCGGAAGGCTGGAAAGCATGGCAACGCTCCATCTTTCCAGCCTTGCGCAGAGCAGTCTCGTTTCGCGCAAAAGCGCAGCCAGGCGGGCATTTTTGTACAAACGATGGGCTAAACGCAAAGACGGACAATCCGTCTAAGCCACATTCCTTCTTCTATTTGATTGCTTTCTAAGAGGATGGCTTAATGTATTGGTGCCGAAGAAGGGACTCGAACTTGAGCCGCTTTGTGGGCGTAAGCGCAGCGAGAGCCCGCAGGCGAAATCCTGACCTTGAACGCAGAGAAAGGGAAGGACCCAGCCCTTATTAGAATCTTAGTGACATTTGGTGCCGAAGAAGGGACTCGAACCCCCACACCCTTGCGAGTACGTGGACCTGAACCACGCGCGTCTGCCAATTCCGCCACTTCGGCACAAGAGAGCGCTCTGGCGGATTGCGCCCGAGCAGGCAGCAACTTTGAGTCTCGCAAATGCAGCACGTGGTGTCAAATTCCGCCGGCCCTTGTGCGTCACGGATTTTGGCGCGGCTTTCGCAGCCTTCCCACTGCAAGACAGGCCGGTGAAGTTGTAATCTGGTTTTTCTCGGCTTGTGGAGGGCAGATGAAAGTTCTTTTTATCGGTGGCACCGGAAACATCAGCACCGCTTGCACCGCGCTGGCGGCGGAACGCGGCATCGAACTGACGCTCTTGCGGCGCGGTCTGCGCACCGCGGGCGTTCCCGATTCCGTGCGCACCATCTTCGCCGACGTTGCCGACGAGGCCGCCGCTGCGCAAGCTCTTAGCGGCCTCAAGTTCGACGCGGTGGTCGACTGGATCGCTTTCACTCCCGCCCAGGTGGAGCGCGACATCCGCCTCTTTCGCGATCGCACCGATCAATTCGTCTTCATCAGTTCGGCCAGCGCCTATCAAAAGCCGGTCAGCCAATACCTCATCACGGAATCGACGCCGCTCGCCAATCCTTACTGGCAATACTCGCGCGACAAGATCGCCTGCGAAGACCGGCTCATGAAGGAGTACCGCGAAACCGGTTTCCCATAATGGCCTGGGGGGAATGGCGTTACTGATGGCGTTACCCATAGGTTGAAGGGTGGCGGAATATGATTCGCTGCAAGCCGGGCATTCCGGCGTATCGTGCCAGTTACACACCCGTTTGCAATCATCATCGCCGCAAGGGGCAGGAATATCTTTATCACCGGATCAAATAACATTACCGTTTGTCCTCTCGATGGCCCATGTCGCAGGAACCTTGATAATTGTTATACCAGCCATGAGTACCGCAAAGACCGTCACCTCCTCATAAAATTCTCCCTATTGACCTTCCTTTGACTTCTGATCCCAAACAACAATCTTGTCATGGGCAAGTTGAGCATCTGAAGCGTCAGGCACAAGTGCTGAATCATGCTTCATGTGCTCAACGGCTAAATCATAGTCTTTCAATGCCTCATAAATGATCGCCAAATTATATTCGTCCTTTTTCGGCCACATTGGTTCAATAGCTAAACCCTTCCCCGGTAATATTCCGCGGCCTTTTCAAAATTCTTGCTCGCCAATGCGTC
>CAVXOO010000278.1:0-5968 GCA_963762945.1 uncultured Acidobacteriaceae bacterium
TCGTCCCCAAAGTTGTTATGGGTGATAACGCCTTAGGGCGCTCTGCCCATTGAACACGCCGACACCATACGCCGCTTGCCCGATGAGCTCGGCAAGCCCACCTTCACACAGAGTCAGCATCGGAATTTCATCAGCCTCCTCGGCATCCGAGCCTTTAGCGATGCCTACTTATGCTCGCCCTCTCGGACTCTACGCGGCTCTGCCTTACGCCGCTGCGGGAGCGCGCGCATACACCAAAAAAAAAAAAGACGCGCTAAGTAACCAGCTTCCGGCCAACCGCTAAAGGCCCGCAGTCGATGCGTCGCAAGCCAGCCGCTGCCGCCGTCGCCCGACAGCGTGCGAGCTCAAGTGAACGCAAACGGCGTGTCGCTCTCCTGGAATCCACCGCCGGAGAATCGCGCTCTGCCCGCCATTGCTCGCATCGTCGAGCACAACGGCAGTTCCATCAGCGTCAAGCCGTTCGTCATTGGCGTCAAATGGGATCCGAAGCTCCCGCTGGTCGTAGCCGCAACGCACCGCCGAACACTACGGTGTCCTACAAGCTCTATACCGTTGACGTGTTCGGCCGCCGCACCAGCCTTCATCCATTCGCATCTTCTTTCCGGATTTTAGTGCGCTTGCTCCGCCTGCATTGGTGCAGGCAACGGCGCCAGCCGGCAAGGTCGTCGTCACCTGGACTGCGGAACAGAAACCGAATCGCGCCGGATATCTGATTGAGCGGTCGTTCGTGCCCAGTGGTCCTTGGGAAGCACTCATGACGCAGGCGCTCCCCGTCAGCACAGCACAGTATGAAAGCGACAACCTGCGCGGCGGAACAATTTACTTCTATCGTGTCCGCGCCATGGGCCCGCGTGGCGACCTGGGCCCGCCATCCTTCGCCGCCAGTGCGATCCCGTCCAATCCCAGCGCGCCACCCACTGTCACAGGCCTTGCTGCCGACGCCGGCGAAACCCGCGTGCGTCTTGCATGGAACGCAGTCGCCTTTCCCGTCGCCGGTTATTTTATTGAGCGCAGCACCGCGCCCACCGCACCGGGCGCAACCGCCGCGGCCAACTGGGTGCGTCTGAACCCGCACGCCGATCCTGAACCGCAGTACGACGATTACATCGGCCTCGCGTCCGGCGCAACGCTCCAGTATCGTGTGCTCGCGGTCGCGCTCGATAATGCCGAAGGCCCGCCCAGCAGCCCCGTGCAAGTCTCGCTCCCCGATCGTTCTCTGCCGGGCGAGCCCACCATCACGAGTGCTTCCGGCACCGGTGGGAAGGTCGTTCTCACCTTTGCACCTGCGGTGCCTGAGGAGCGGACGGCGCAATTCCTCGTGTTGCGCTCCGGCAGCGCCACCGACCAGGGCGTGGTTCTCGGTGACCCGCTCCCAGGGAGCGCGCGTCAGTATGTTGACCAATACGTCAGCCCCGATGAAGCCTACTTCTATCGTTTGGTCGCGGTCAACGCCAAAGGCGACCGCAGCGACGTCACCGAGCCCGTGATCGTCCGCGTCGGCGCGGCGGCGATACCCAAGCCCGCGCCGCCGGTGCTGAAAGCGGCGGCCCCGCCCGCGACCGGCGTCGCCCTGCAATTCGCTCAGGCGCCTGCGGGTCTCAGCGTCGTCATTGATCGTCAGGACGCACCCAACTCAGGCTGGACACGCGTCGCGGGACCTATCGACGGAACTACCGCCGGCGACTATCCGCCCGCCAACAACACCCAGGTGCGTTATCGAATTGCTTACGTGACTTCGAGCGGTGAAACCGGCGAGCCAAGTGAAGCCGTTGCTGTCGCCGGCATCGGATCGGCAGCAACAGCGCCGGCACGATAGCAACCCGCCTTTTTGATTTGATCCCAAGGTTCGTCCGATTCGGTATACGAAATTAGAATCTTGATCGGCCCCGGCTTTTTTGAACCACTTCGGATGTTAGTTTTCGGCTTAATCCTTCGCCCTTTCAAGTTTGGTTCTTGAAAGGCCATGAAAATCTGTACTCGACGAAACCTTCAACAGCCACAACATTACCCGGAATGTTGTGGCTGTTGAAGGTTTCGTCGAGTACAGATTTTCATGGCCTTTCAAGAACCAAACTTGAAAGGGCGAAGGATTAAGCCGAAGACTAACATCCGAAGTGGTTCAAAAAAGCCGGGGCCGATCAAGATTCTAATTTCGTATACCGAATCGGACGAACCTTGGGATCAAATCAAAAAGGCGGGTTGCTATCGTGCCGGCGCTGTTGCTGCCGATCCGATGCCGGCGACAGCAACGGCTTCACTTGGCTCGCCGGTTTCACCGCTCGAAGTCACGTAAGCAATTCGATAACGCACCTGGGTGTTGTTGGCGGGCGGATAGTCGCCGGCGGTAGTTCCGTCGATAGGTCCCGCGACGCGTGTCCAGCCTGAGTTGGGTGCGTCCTGACGATCAATGACGACGCTGAGACCCGCAGGCGCCTGAGCGAATTGCAGGGCGACGCCGGTCGCGGGCGGGGCCGCCGCTTTCAGCACCGGCGGCGCGGGCTTGGGTATCGCCGCCGCGCCGACGCGGACGATCACGGGCTCGGTGACGTCGCTGCGGTCGCCTTTGGCGTCAACCGCGACCAAACGATAGAAGTAGGCTTCATCGGGGCTGACGTATTGGTCAACATACTGACGCGCGCTCCCTGGGAGCGGGTCACCGAGAACCACGCCCTGGTCGGTGGCGCTGCCGGAGCGCAACACGAGGAATTGCGCCGTCCGCTCCTCAGGCACCGCAGGTGCAAAGGTGAGAACGACCTTCCCACCGGTGCCGGAAGCACTCGTGATGGTGGGCTCGCCCGGCAGAGAACGATCGGGGAGCGAGACTTGCACGGGGCTGCTGGGCGGGCCTTCGGCATTATCGAGCGCGACCGCGAGCACACGATACTGGAGCGTTGCGCCGGACGCGAGGCCGATGTAATCGTCGTACTGCGGTTCAGGATCGGCGTGCGGGTTCAGACGCACCCAGTTGGCCGCGGCGGTTGCGCCCGGTGCGGTGGGCGCGGTGCTGCGCTCAATAAAATAACCGGCGACGGGAAAGGCGACTGCGTTCCATGCAAGACGCACGCGGGTTTCGCCGGCGTCGGCAGCAAGGCCTGTGACAGTGGGTGGCGCGCTGGGATTGGACGGGATCGCACTGGCGGCGAAGGATGGCGGGCCCAGGTCGCCACGCGGGCCCACGGCGCGGACACGATAGAAGTAAATTGTTCCGCCGCGCAGGTTGTCGTTTTCATACTGTGCTGTGCTGACGGGGAGCGCCTGCGTCATGAGTGCTTCCCAAGGACCACTGGGCATGAACGACCGCTCAATCAGATATCCGGCGCGATTCGGTTTCTGTTCCGCAGTCCAGGTGACGACGACCTTGCCGGCTGACGCCGTTGCCTGCACCAATGCAGGCGGAGCAAGCGCACTAAAATCCGGAAAGAAGATGCGAATGGATGAAGGCTGGCTGCGGCGGCCGAACACGTCAACGGTATAGATCTTGTAGGACACCGTAGTGTTCGGCGGTGCGTTGCGGTCTACGACCAGCGGGAGCTTCGGATCCCATTTGACGCCAATGACGAACGGCTTGACGCTGATGGAACTGCCGTTGCGCTCGACGATGCAAGCAATGGCGGGCAGAGCGCGATTCTCCGGCGGTGGATTCCAGGAGAGCGACACGCCGTTTGCGTTCACTTGAGCTTGCACGCTGTCGGGCGACGGCGGCAGCGGCGTGGCTTGCGACGCATCGACTGCGGGCGAAACGAGCGGTTGGCCGGAAGCGTTACTTTGCGCGTCGAGACCCTGGATGGTGTATGCGCGCGCTCCCGCAGCGGCGTCAGGCAGAGCCGCGTAGAGTCCGAGAGAGCGAGCGTAGTTGACATCGCTAAAGGCTCGGATGCCGAGGAGGCTGATGAAATTCCGATGCTGACTCTGTGTGAAGGTGGGCTTGCCGAGCTCATCGGGCAAGCGGCGTATGGTGTCGGCGTCTTCAATGGGCAGAGCGCCAAGCGCGGCGTTATCGCCCATAACAACTTTGGGGACGAGCACATTTCCCGCAGCGTCGGAGATGCGCCAGCCGCCCGCGGGCCATTGCGACGCCGGTGGAAACCAGAGCAACTGCACGTGGCCCTGGCCATCGGAGACAGCGAAGGCGGCGCCGGGATTTTGTTGCCCGAAGCTGGCGGCGCTTACGCAAGCCAGCAGCAGAGTGGCGATCGCGTATTTGCGCGATGAAGTCATCCTCTTACTCCCCATCTTCTACTCCATGTCTTTCTCACATGTGCACCGAGAAAGACACGCTGCCCAGCGGCCACGGCAGACCGAGGGAGGCGCTGGCGTCTACATCGAGCGGTAAGGCCTCGGCGTGAAACTGTGCGCTGACCCAGTCGGAGACGCAAACGCTGTCAACGCAGGCACCGGCGCTGGCATTGGCGGAAAAGTCTCCCTCGATGTGTGGCTGCGGTGTGATGGCAACGCCCGCCTCCACGCTGCCTTTGACGTATGCGGAAGCCACGGAGCTGTCACCGACCTCGAGATCGACGCTGGTGCCGCCGCCGATGGCGAGCCCCTGATCGGAGAGCATGACGTACATATCCGCGTCGGAAAACAGAAAGTGGCCTTGAATGCGCGGGCCCTCCTTCTTGCCGGCGTCGATGTGCCAGTGGCCGTTGCCGAAGTGAATATCGACGGCGGCGTTATTGGCGCTGCTGCCCAGGCTGAGCGAAGCCAGGCCGTTCATGAAATTGAGTTGGCCCCAGAGTCGTCCGTCAAAGTTGCCGCCCGCATATTGGAAGTAACCCTGGAAATCTCCGTTGCCGTTGTCGGGCGGCTTGAGCAGCCAGGCGTGAAAGTCCATGCGCGCGCCGGCGTCCTGACCTGTGGCCTTGATCGTAAGATCGCCATCGAGCGTGTAGGTGAAGCGGTCCGGCATGCCCACCTGCATGCCCGCATAGAAGAGGAACGAGTTGTCGTAGACAGGACTAGCAGCATTCAGGTCACCCGTATCGGTAAACGCATTGAGCGGGAAGTTATGACCCATGCCCCCGGAGATTGAATAGAGACTCATCACCGGAACAGGAACATCGACGATCGGAATTCCCGTGTCGCCGAGACCGATGGTGGCGCGCGCGAGCCAATAGTCGTGTCCGTTGCCGTAGCCGAGGCGGAACTGCCCCGTGAGCGGCGGGCCGCCAAGTTCGCTCAAATCGACAGTGCCGGAATACTCTGTGACGCCTCCATTGCTACTGCCGCCGCTGTAGACAGGGTGAATCTTGGCTTCAGAGCTTGGCTGGCCCGGAGGATATGGCAGATCGAGAGTGAATGGCGAACTCTGCGGGCCCTGCGCGGTGAAATTTGCTCCCGACTGGGTCATCCCGTAGTTCACCTGCATGGGCGCGGCCGGCATCACCTCAGACAAATGAACGTGCGTGCTGAACTGCGCGCTGAAGATCTGACCGCCGTTGATCGGCATGTCGATGTGCGCGGAGACCAGATCGACCGGCGTGGGACCAAGCGTGGAGCTGCCGCCAAGCGGCACGTCAATCGAGGTCGCGCCATTGGCGAGATAAGCGCGGCCGTCCATGCCGAAGTAGAACGGTGTCAGCGGAATCGTGGCGAAGGTTTTGCCTTCCGAAGAGAATGCGTAAGTCGTGGAAGTTTGCACGGCCCAACTGTGTCCCAACACCTGCGTGAATTCGAGATTCTTCGCCGTGAAAGAGATGTTGCCGTAGGTCTTGGTGACCGAAGGCGCGCCGGTTGGAAATGTGATGGAGGCCTGCTGTCCGCCGCCGGATTGGAGATGGGCATCGCCGGTGATGTGCGTGTCCAGCCACGGAACGTAGATGTCCATGCCGTAGTATGTGGCACTGAAATCTCCCTGGCCAGGCTGGGCTGTGGCGACAAGTTTCTGGAATGCGACGGTTCCGCTCTCATAAGCAGCCTGGAACGGACCTGTGGTAAGGCTGCCGCAGAGGCTGTGGCCGACGACTCC
>CAVXOO010000279.1:0-7629 GCA_963762945.1 uncultured Acidobacteriaceae bacterium
GCGCATGCGTTACCAAGGCCTAAACGTCAATCGCCGGCAAACTTTGCCGACGTAATTTCGCTCACCACACTTCCTCATTGCCGGTTATTCGCCCGCAATTGCCGCGCGCTCTGCTGTAAAGGAGTCTGCCACAACGTATGATTCGCCAAAGTGAAGGACTTTCGGCTCCGTTGGTTTCAACTTCGGAACGCGGCGCAAGGTTAGCTGCACTCGTTCGCCAATTCCTTTAAGCGCATTCGCGTAGATACGAACCAAGAAATCCGGGCCTCGACACACAAAATTGTTGCCCGAAACAGGCGTGAAAAGAGGCTGGGGGGATGTCCCATTCCAATATGTCTCGATGGGCAAGTAACGTTCAAGTGGAATCCAGTCGTCCACTGCTCTCATGTGCGCCCGGTGAAGTGCAAGGTATACTTGCGCCTCGTTACAGGACCGGGGCCAGCGTAGCTCGGCCCGTCGTGCAACATACTGGCGTGCGGCCGGGTGAGTGCCCGCGTATACGCTCAAGCCGCCTCCGTCCATTTCCGTAATCTTGGCTTCGTGAACTCGGCGGCAGGCGACACTCCACCTGTCAATCCTTTTCCCTCGTCGCCCTTTATGAACGCTGAAGCAGACCTCAAGGCCGCCGGGCATCCTGCGGACCTGCTCGACCCGCACCCAGCTATCAGGTATCGTCTCTACCAGTTTGATTGCGCCTTGGATCAGCATTGCAATTGAGTGTACTCGCCGAAACTGGACTATGGAGATGAATCCGCCCGCCTCGTTCTTCAACGAGGCACAGTGGGTTGGCTGCAATTTGCTACATTCCGGCTGGTCGGCAACTCGGAAATTACCTTTTGGCCAACCCCGCCCATCTCTGCCCAAATCCCCGTCGAATCGCCTTTCCGCCCAACATTGTCTATTCTGAATAGATATACATGGAGTTACTCGTCTCGATGAATCGTTTGCGGTCTTTTGCCTTGAATTTCGACCTGTCTTCAAAACCAGTCCGGCTCTTGGTTCTTCTCTGCCTATCTTCGCTTCCGGTCCTGCATGCGCAGGAGATCTTTAGCGTGGTCGGCCCGGACGGCGGCGACGCGCGCGCCTTCGCGGCGGTGCCCGGCGAGCCCAGTCATCTTTATCTCGGCACCACGAACAGTTGGCTCTACGAGTCGCGCGACGAAGGCGCAAGCTGGCATCGCCTGGCCAAGCTCGATCACGGCGACGGCTTCGTGATCGACAACGTTGTCGTCGATTCCGCCCATCCTTCAACGCTCTACGTGGGGGCGTGGAAGAACACCGACGATGGCGGACTCTGGATCAGCCACGACGCCGGCCGCACCTGGAACGAGGTGCAGCTGTTCAAAGCCCAGCCAGTAATAGCTCTCGCGCAGGCTCCTTCCGATCCGCGCATGCTCTTTGCCGGAACCCTTCAGGGCGTCTACCGGTCCAATGATTCGGGCGCTACGTGGACCCAGATCAGCCCGCCTGGGAGCCATGAGATTCACGAGATCGAGTCGCTGGCCGTCAACCCCGGCAATCCCGACATAGTCTACGCGGGAACCTGGCACCTGCCCTGGAAGACCAGCGACGGCGGCAAAACCTGGAGCAACATCAAGCAGGGTATCATCGACGATTCCGACGTCTTCTCCATCATCGTCAACCCCGAGCACGCGAATATCGTTTACCTGAGCGCGTGTAGCGGCATCTACAAAAGCGAGAACGCGGGCCAGCTCTTCCATAAAATTCAGGGCATCCCTTCCGAGGCGCGGCGCACGCGCGTTCTTATGCAGGATCCCGAAAATCGCGAGGTCGTCTACGCCGGAACCACCGAGGGGCTTTACAAGACCAGCGACGCCGGCAAGACATTCGAGCGCATGACGGACCCGGACGTGGTCGTCAACGACGTCTACGTCGATCCCGCGAACTCCAATCGCGTGCTGCTGGCCACGGATCGCGGCGGCGTGCTCTCAAGCAATGACGCCGGCAAGACATTCGTGCAATCGAACTCGGGCATCTCCGAGCGCAAAGTCGCGGCTCTGCTCGTCGATCGCGACGATCCTCGGCGTCTCTATGCCGGCGTGGTCAACGACAAGCAATTTGGCGGCGTCTTCCGTTCGAACGACGCCGGGGCGCACTGGGAGCAGCTCGCCTCCGGCCTTGACGGCCGCGACGTCTTCGCACTGGCCGAAACCAAAGACGGAGCCATCGTAGCTGGAACCAGCCACGGCATCTTCATTTTGGGCGGAGGCGACCCGCCGGCCGCAGGCGACGCAACCAACGCCGCAGATGCCTGGCAGCCGCGCAACGTTATCGCTAACACTGTAGTCAAGACTGTCACTGCAAACCTCCGCGGCGTCAAGGTCAAAACGGAGAAGCAGGTGACCGCCCCGGTCGTACGAATGGAGAGTCTGGTGAATGCGCTGGATGTTTCAGGCGACATCTGGGTGGCGGCCACCAGCTACGGCCTGCTCACCAGCCACGACCAGGGCGCAACCTGGCAGGGTGGCCCGGTGATGGGGCAGGGCAATTTCCTGTCGATTGCGGCCCACGGCAACGACCTGGTGGCCGCGCGCGACTCGAGCGTGGTCATCTCCAAAGATGCCGGCCAATCGTGGTGGCCGATGGCGTTGCCCTCGATGCTCACGCACATTCACTGCGTGGTTTTTACGCCCGACGGGGCTCTCTGGCTGGGCGCGCGCGAAGGCGTCTACTTTTCGCGCGACCTGGGCAAAAGCTGGATGTGGATTCACCGCCTGCCGCTGAACGGTATCGACGACCTAAGCTACGATCCGGTCTCGAAGCGCATCCTGGTCAGCTCGCAGGCCGACGACGAGATTTTTGCCATCGACCCGAAAACCATGACCTGGGTTTTTTGGAAGACCGGCTACCAGATCGACCTGATCCGCGCTGCCGGCGACCGCCTGGTTGCAGCTTCGCTCGACGACGGCGTCCTGGTCGGCCCGCAAGTGCCGGCTGCGCCTACGCCAACGGCCGAAGCGCCCGCGCAATAGCAAACCTACATCGAATAAGGGTGTCCCGGGTTCCTGAAAAAGGAACCCGGGGATTGCTTGCTTTGGCTTTCAGGCTTTGCGCAGCAGGTGGAATTTGAAGGATGCGGCGGCCAGGATCAAACCGGTAAGGGTCAGCAGCAAGGCGCCGGGTTCGGGGACTGGGGTCGCGACGAAGGAATCGCCGGTGCCCACCAGGGGCGCCCCAGCGTAAACGGTGGACGTGGTGACGCGGTCGCCTGCGTCGGGGCCCGTCCCGCCAAAGTCGAGCAGCAGTTCTGCGGGAGTCTCGGTGCTCTCAAAGCTGAAGCCGGTTAGCGTCATCCCGGAGTCGAGATCGTCGGCCGGGATCGTGCTCGTCCACTGGATGCCGACCTTGCCGGCGACGGCTGGCTTTAACGTCTCCGCCCAACCAGAGGGCGAAGTCAAATCGGTTGGAACGGCGGAGAGGAATCCGGTGCCCGGCACCCAACTGAACCAGAAGGTTCCGATGGCGGTGCTGCCGGTGTCGTGGAGGGTGAGGGAGTAGTCAAAGACGCCTGGGGAAGGCTCGGTATAGGAGTAGGTAGCTGCGGCGGAGATGCCGGTGGCATGCGCGGATGCGGCGAAAGCCGCAACCAGGACGAGGAGAGACAGCTTTCGCACGTGCGGGGGAAGAACGGGCATATTCGGCCTCCTTGGCCTGTGCGATCTTGGATGCTGCAGACTGGGTTAAGAATTGCCCGCTCTGCGCATCTTTTGGGCGGATGTGGACGAAATGACAAAGCGCTGACAATTCCATCATTGGCCGTTCACTTGAAGAGCGTTTGGAGAGGCGGGGCTCGGCTTTTCAGGAGGCAAACCTGCCGGAATACGTTTGGCGGTGGTCCCGACCAAAATTCGACGAATTTTGCGCGCTTTCTTGCCGGATTGGGGCGATTTGGCGCGGCGGGTTGGTGAGGGTTTGCGGTTTATTTTCTGATATTTAGACCGAAATGGCGTTACAGGATCACGGGATTACAGGGTCTGTACGGCGTTTTGATGGGTCTAGGATAAGTGTTTATTTATGTGTTGGTTAACTGCCTTCTTACAGTTGCACAGGGGCTGTAACTGCGCCGGATGGGTCGCTCGAAGCTGCTGAAATCTCTTGGGTTAGATGGGGCGTTACAGTTTCACTCACGGAAATCGCGGTTTTTTCTGATGAGAAATTTTTGGAGTTAATTAAATCGTCAACAGCCGGAGCGGGTTGCGCGGAGGGTTTTGGGCCGCCTTTGGGAAAGCGCGTGCGCTCGAGGGCGGCGGGCAGGCGCTCAAGCAGCCAGGCGACGATGGTGGAGACGGTGGAGTCGTATTCGGCGGCGAGATGACGGGTCTGGCGGTAGATCTGGGGCGAGACGCAGACGGTGATGTTTTTGACCTTTCTTTTCGTCATAATGCGGGTTCCCCTGGGGCGGATTTTGGCCTATTGGTAGTTTGCGCCGGAGTGGGGTAATTATCGGCAAGGGCGGTGGGAGTTTTCAGGTTGTGATTTCAGGGACTTACGGGGAGGTTGGGTAGCGGGAGGTTTGACGGCGTGAACAGCTTTTTGCCCGTGGCCGGTAGACGACGGTTTTCGTGATTGCCGGTTCTCAAAATCCGGACGACGGGGCGCCCCCGTCTCGTGGCGATTTTGCTTTTCGGGACCCGGGTCGCCCGCGAGAGTCCCCATGAATGGCGGGGATTCCGTGATTTCAATCAGCTTTGGCCCGCTGATTACCAACCAGCAGACCTATGCTGCTGCCACTCTCCTTTAGTGTGATTGCCATGGCCATTCGATCAGCATTAAATGACATTAAGGCCTTTTCATACTTTTTGCCATTGTAGGTGCTCCCCGACCGAGCAACGATTCATCTAACCTTACGACGTGGTATAAATTCCTATCGGAGAGAGTTCCATGCTTATGTACAAGCGCGCTGCAGAGACGCCAGTGGAAGAAGAACTGACTCAAGCGGTTCGTCGCGTTGTGCATCAGTACGGGAGCGACCTGACTGCGTATTTTCGTCATGTGGAAGAAGTTGCGAAGAAGGGCACCCAGGAATCAAATCCGGTTGTGGACTCTGTAAGAGAAAACCGTGACGCCGAATCCGACTCATAACCCAAATCCGGCTTTTCGCCCCAATCCTCAGCGGGGCGTATTCCTATCTCAAATAATTGATCAACAAGTCTTGGACAGGCTAATTCCTTCGGTGCTCAGTTTACTGTCTGAGAATCGCGAGCCAATATCCCTCTACATCGACAGTTTTGGGGGGAATGTATTTTCTGCGAACAGCCTGCAAGCTGTCTTGAAGTGCTCAGATCAAGACGGAAGTCCCCCCTGCCGACTCATTACGATTGCAACCGGAACAGCTGGAAGTGCGGCCGCTGATTTATTGATGGCGGGCGACTATGCGTTGGCCCTTCCGCACGCGCGAATACTCTGTCACGGGGTGAGCGGACGCGGGCAGGAAGAGGCGCTCACCCGCGAGATGGCATACCGATTGTCCGAGGAGCTCGCAAACTCAAACGAGCGATTTGCGATTCAACTTGCGACGAACTGCATCTCTCGATTCATTTTCCGCGTGGCTACGGCCTCTCCCGAGTTTCCTGCAATACGAGAGCAATTACACAACCCTAGTTCGTCGCATGCGTCCTGCTTTATCGAATTTGTACGAGGCAAAGTATCGGCAAGCCTCGTTCAAGTCCTAGAGGCCTCCTTAGGACGCAGTATTGAGAATGATGCCCTCGACAATTCAGTTTCACAATCACTCCAGGGCCACGACGTCGGCACTATGCCGCCATTGCAGTTCCAACTGCATTTGTTGAAAGCCATTTTGGATTACGAGGCTCAACAGCATTCGAATGATCCGAATTGGAGGTTCGGCAGGAGTGCCCTACGGACGGTTCAAGACAAGCTTGACCTCTTGATGGACCAGTACGCCGACCATCACGCGCCGATGATCTCGAACCTGTGTGCCCGGTGGGGTCGAATGTTCCTCTCCGCCGAACAAGCTAATGCCATTTCGCAGCTACCTAAAGCTGACCAGGGGCAACAAATAGAAGCCGCGGTTGGAGATGTTCTGCGCCCACTCTGGTTCTTTTTCGTATCGATTTGTCGATCTCTTCAACAAGATGACTATTGGATGATCGCGGAAGAAGCGTATTGGTTAGGCCTAATCGACGAGATTATAGGCAGAACAGATTTGCCGTGCCTGCGCATTTTCGCGGAGTACCCCATTGCAGAAGCAGGCGAGGAGACTTCCACACCGTCATGAGAAGATACGCGCAGACTGAGTTCCCAGGTTCTGGGCAAGTCGCCTAGCATTCACCGTACCCCTAACTCGTGCATCAGGACACGAAATAGCCATACAAGAAAGACGACAGTCGCAGCCAATTCCACGGCCCAAATTCGCACCTGAGTTAGCAGTCGATCCAGGTTGAAGCCGCGTTCTTTAACTCGCCGGGGCATCGATTCTCCAAATCCGATCTCAGAGACACGTATTCATTCATGTCTCTTTACCGTTTGGATATAGAAGGGATAAAAGAATAGTAACCTACAAAGAACCCGTGTCAATGCCTGTTTCACATAACTTTTCTCGGTAGTCAACAAGTTGAACCAAGGATGGTGAAACTTACAGAGCTTCGTCAAAATCGTGCGAGAGTTTTTGCGGGCCGGTTGGTCAACCGTGGCTTGATAGGGACGAATGCGATTTGCGCGCGATGGTTCTTACGCCCGCGTTGCGGGCTGGCGGTGCCGAGCCCGTCCGATGTCCCCAGTCTTGCGACTAGGGCTACCCCTATTTCGCCCGCGTTGCGGGCTGGCAGCGGTGCGGGAGATGAGGCCTCGATGGCTTGCGTGGGGCGTGGCGTCACGGTGGCGATGGGGGTGGTGTTCTTTCGATCTGCTTTTGCACGGCGGGGGTCGGGAGACCCCCGCTACAGCCGGCCGGGAGGCCGGCGCTACAAGTTGTTGCGGCGCGCGAACTCTGCGCGGCGCGGGGTCGTGCGCGGGGTTCGTGCGATCCCACATCTCAAGAGCGAGATGTGGGGCACCCATTTCTTGGTGAGATTGCGTTCTCGAATTCCGGGCGACCGGCTTGCGGCTTTATTTTTCGCAGCCGGCTTTTCTCATCTCCTTCTGCAATGCGTCGAGGAACTGGCTTGCGTCCTGCGCTGAGAGGTCGAGATAGGCGGATTGCAGTTGGGGGTTCGAGCCATAGGGAAACTTGCCATAGGTCTGGTCGGAGGCATTGGCGGTTTTGAATTTGACGCGGCATCCGCCGGAGGTCTCAACCTCCCATTTTGTGGTGATGACCAGTGACTTCTCCCAGCCCATTTTGTCAACCCAGGTTGGGCTGGCGCTTACGCAGGCAAAGAGGTGATTCCTTTCAGCCATCTCGGCGAGGGAAAGATGTTTTCCAGTGGCGGAATCGACCGGGCCGACCAGACCATCGCTGGCGACCATGCGATAGTGGCTTCTCTGCTCGATCTCCTGCCCATAACGCCGCTCAACCTCCGGAGTGATCTGTTGGAAGTACGTTACTGCGCGATCCCAGGCCGCAATGGAGCCGACGGTGCCTAGGTCGGCGATGACTCCGCCGCCGGGGTCAAACTAGCAATACGTCGTCGAAAGGCAACGACAGAG
>CAVXOO010000280.1:0-8509 GCA_963762945.1 uncultured Acidobacteriaceae bacterium
CCGGTGCCGTATCGACGATGGCAAAGCTATCGTAGATGGTATTGGATGCAAACAAGCCTCTATCCACCAGCGAAAGCGCGCCCTGCGATTCCAGGCGTACGGTATTTTGTCCTGAGGAGTTGGCGACGCCGGCCGAGAAAAGCCCCACCGGCGATTTGTATTGCACGATGCCAAAAGCTTGTGCGCCACTTCCGGCAGAGAAGTAACTCTGGTATCCCCAGTCGCCGATCACGATCGCACTCTGCTGGGCCTGAACCTGCACTGCGCCATTGGAAGTCCCGCCGACGGACACGGAGCTTCGCCTGGTCAACGGAATGGTGAGGCCAACCTGCAAGCCGCTGGAGCCGGCTGCGTCGAGATCCCGGAACTCGGTGGCATAAAACGAGACGCGATGGAATTGCTTCGAATAATTGGCAGTAACGATTTGAGATTGCGGCGCTCCTGCCGCTGAATCCGGCACCTCGACCGGAGATTGGCTCTGGTTAACTCCGGCATAAGCCACGGCCAGCGAACCGAAGCGCGGCAGCGAGAGTCCGGTAAAGAGGCTGATTTGCTTGCGCGTAACCGGCGAACCGTTCATAGCCGCAATGTCGCGGTAGTTGCGGCTGGCCAGAATTGCCGAACCGCCCAGACCGAGGATCTTGCCCTGATGCTGAAGCCCTCCAGACAACAGCTCTCCCGCTCCGGCCGGGCCGCCGCTGGCTGCCAGGTCGAAGTTGACCAGGGCGCGATGCCAGAGAGTCGCGGCTGCGCCGCCCCCGGCCATAAAAGTGCCCGGCGTGGTCTCGGTAGTAGCTTCGACGGTGAAAGTCTGCGAAAGCCCGCGACGGTAACATGCCGCTCCTGCCATTTTTCCGTATTCGTTGCTCAGGACGCCCCATTCGCGCCTCACCAAACCCGCCTGCCCCGCGAAAGTCTGCAATCCCTTGGCCAGGAGTGTGCTGGCTCCGTAAAAAGGCTGGCTTACGGTTACCTGCCCACCCTGCGCGTTGGTCAGGGTCATGGTGATGGTGCCTTCCCCGGAGATGACAGGCAGTTGCGGGACTTCGAAGGGGCCGGGAGTGACTTCGTTGGAGGTCGCCAGGTTTCCATTCACCAGAACGTCAACGGTAGATGGCACCGCTGCCGAGCCGCTAAGGGTTGGAAGAGGAAACGTAATCAGATCGGGACGCATGGTGAAGTCGGATCGGATCTGAATTCCTTCCATATGGACCGGCCGGGACCAGCTCAGGCCGCTGTCAATGTAGTCGCCCGCGCTGTACCTGTGCAGCGATTTTACATCCGCGAAAGTGTACGCTGAATCCAGACGCACGATCGGCTTGGTTCCCGAAGTACTGAGGGTCGAGCCGGCATACGTCATCCAGTCGGAGCTTGTAATGCCCCACGGGCTAAAGTTGCGCAGGTCGAAGGATCCGCTGCCTCCGTACTGGCCGCTCGAGAATGTTCCTACCGTGTCGTAGTTCAGTGTGAGCCCGGTGCCGCTTTCAATGGGCCGCCGGCGCTCCTGGTCGTCACCTCGTACGGGCTGCACCACATTGGGCACAAGCGCCGCGTCAGTGGCCGTGATGAGCAACTGCTGATTTGGGGTGTCGATTCTCCACTTGATTCCTGGCAAATCGTTCAGCGCCATCAGCCCGTCGCGCGAGGCGCGCGTTTTGGGGACGCGGAAACCCAGGTCCCGCAATTGCTGCGGACGCACATAGAGGGTTCCGTGACGCAGCGCGAACTCGCCAATCTTGCCGGTGGAGTAGCCGTTTACGACGACCTCAAGAAGCACGGTATCGCTGGCCCCCGGAGGGTCCATCGCGCTCGGGTCGAGGGGGGCGGAGTTAGCGCCGGGAGGGTCCATCGTCACCGGTTCGAGCGGGGCGGAGTTGGTAACGGGAGGATTCCCCTTCGCGGGATCGACGGCAGGCGGGTTGTTCATTGTCGCCGCGGAATCGGCCAGCGAAGCGGGCGCCGCTGAGAGCGCCAGAATCCATACCGCAGCCATGCGAATCCAACGCGCCCGAGATCGTTCCCGGTTATGGCGTGGCAGTGACGCCAAGCTGCACATCGATGGCACTAGCGATTCCATGGGCGGTTAACTTCAGGGTTTCTCCCGGTTGCGGCGCATGCCCTTGCGCGTCAAGTTCCCAGCGCCTTGTTGCGCCGGCTAAAAGGTAGGGCGACACCTTGGTTTTCAGAGTGAATTTGCGGCCGTCGCTCGCCGTCACCACAATGTCGTGAAGGGTGTCATGGCTTCGGCCGGTGTTCGCTCCCACCAGAAACAACCCCTCCCCATCGCGTTCCAGATGGAACTGATCCTGCGCAACCGCTTTCGTCGCCGGCGCAGCAAAAACCGGGATAGAAATGCGCAGCACCATTTGCACCACGCCCGGCTCGCCGGGTCCCGGTATCTGGTCGAGCAGGATCCGGTAGGTAGCTTCACTGCCTACCGGGGGTTGCCGTAGAATCAGGCGCACTACTTGCGTACTTCCCGGCGGAATGGTGATCAGCGGCGGACTCACGACGATGATCTTCGAGTCAATGAGCTGGTCCTGATCGTCCTTCTGGCTCCAGTCGTAAGCGCGAACCTGGATCGAGGTTGGCTTATCGCCAGAGTTCTTGAGCGACAACGTTGCGGCTCTCTGGCCCGGCGGAAGAAAGATGTTGACCGGCAAAACCGACAGGCTCTGCGCGCTGGCGGCGATGCCGGCGAGAAAAAGGGCCACGGCGGCGGCGATTCTTGCCGCCGCCGTGAGCCGCAACGATTCCTCATTCCGCGAGGTCATGGTGTCCTTGCAAGATTGCGACGGGCTCTCAAGTTAGTAAGTGATGGTCGCGATGACTGTGTCGTTGTACGTACCGGTGATGGCAGTCTCGCTAGCCGGTATCGCGCCATAAACGTTGATCGTCTGTGAGGTGCCCGTCCCGACGCCCGTGATTGTGCCCGTGGTGCCCGAGCCGTCGCCCCAAACCGTGGCGTCACCGGCGGTGGTGTAGATGTTATACCCCAGCTTGTAAGTGCCGAACATCATATACCGGGAGGTAGTAAAGGATGCACCCGTACCCAATCCCACGCCCAGGCCGATGGTGTAATCGCCGTTGTCGGTGCAGTTAACGGTGAACGTGCCTGTCGCCTGGATTGCCGCGCCCGTATAGGCGGGAAACGCCAGCGTGCCGGCATTGATGGTGCAAGAATTCGTCACGGTTGTTGAGACAGCTATATTCGCCGTGGCTGTTAATGCAGAAGCAGATTGCGGCGCCGAAATCAGCGCCAGCGCGAGAACGGCTGCGGCAACCGTTGCAGACATTACATGAGTGTGTTTCACGGAATCAACTCCCCCAGAAGAGATTTGTTGTGAGGCTGGTGACTATGATACTGAGGAGTTGATTAGAAGAGATACACAATTGGCGTTAGATATCCGTATCTGATGAGATACGTAGGCTGCCCAATCAGTTCGTGCAGCTAGTTACTTTCGTTAATTTTTCTTAATGCTGTGTGATTCAGGTCACTGCTTTCGCATCAATAAGTGATCGTCACAGTGACGGTTCCAGCGTCCTCGGCATCGCAGCGCGCAGATTCGGTAAGCCCTGCTTGCAAGCCCAAGGCGATCGGTCGAACCAATCCATATTCGGAATCGTCGGCTGGCCTCATTGAACGGCCATTCGGATGCAAAAGATCGCGGCCGTCGCCATGCGCGAACCCGCGAAGGTCAGTGAGACTTGTGGTGGCTAAACGGAGCCCGCCAGGATAGGTGGCAGAACTGTTGTCAACAGCTATCTGGTAAGGCGTAGGGAGAGAGCAGTTTACTGAGACCGGGGAGTTCCACTTCATGGGCCCCGACGCTGCGCTTTCGGCCCCGGCACCGGCCGGAGAAACCTGGCAACCCGCTTCAACAATCACGCTCACAGACAAAGAGGAAGTAAGCGTGGCGGCAGATCCTGTCCTGCACACGAGGCTCGCTTGCAATGCAACGATTGCGACGATGGGAAGGACCGATCTGGCGAACATCGTTCTTCCTCCTCTGCTGGACCCCAAACGGAAGCCGCTCGGCCGCGCTGTCGGCCAACCCCTGCAAAACCGCTTGCTGCCGGGAGCCTCCGTCAAGCGCTTCTTTCGTCCCGAACCATCGGCGCCGGCTCTGGATCTTGGTCCATGTTGTTTGTATCGGCGATTCTTGGAAAAGCCTTAGAGTTCGGCCGCTTTTATTTGATGTTTTTAACGGGTTCCGAGTGCGCGCTCGGAAACGCGCACCCGGAGCAGCTCGCCGGCGCGCAGATTTACTCGTAAATAGTTGTAAATAACTATGTTAGAATTATTTCCCGATGCAAAATGTCGAGAAGATCAGGTTCAAGATATCGTCCGGGGTGGTCGCGCCCGTCAGCGAGTCGAGCGCCCAGAGCCCGCGATAGAGGTCGAGCAGGATCATCTCGTGAGGGATGCCGGTCGAGTTGGCATTCGCCGCGTCGGCCAGTGCAGCCACGGCAGCGGCAACGGCCAGGTGCTGGCGGAGATTGGTGAGCATTCCCGGCTCAGCCGCCGCACCACCGGTGGCGAGCGCCAGAATCTTCTCGCGCAAAACAGCAATGCCTTCGCCCGTGAGCGCCGATGTAGGAAGCACGGTATGATCGCTGAGCGCCGCGTCCTGCGCGAGTGCGGCCGGCAATCCATCTTCCGATCGCGCCGATTCTAAATCTGACGACACCAGCAAATCGGATTTGTTAACGGCGACAATAGCCGGCCGGCCCTCGACTGCGGCCAGTAGACGATGCTCTTCGTCGTTGAGCGGCTCGGTCGCGTCGAGCACGATGAGCACCAGCGCCGCATCGGCCAGGGCCTCGCGGCTGCGCGCGATGCCAAGCTGCTCCACTTCTTCTCGCCCTTCGCGCAGCCCTGCCGTGTCCACGAGTTCGATGGGAATGCCGCCGATCGAAATGCGCTCCGTAACCAGGTCGCGCGTGGTGCCGGGCGTTGCCGTCACGATGGCGCGGTCGCGCTCCACGAGTCGGTTGAAGAGCGAGCTTTTTCCGGCGTTGGGACGGCCGACGATCGCCAGCGTCAGGCCGTCGTGCACGATGCGGCCGCGGGCAAAGGAGGCTTCGAGCGCGGTGAGCGGCGGCGTCAACTCGGCGATCCGCCGCGCGATCTCAGGTTGCGGCGTCACATCCAGGTCGTCCTCTGCAAAGTCGATGCCGGCTTCAAGCAGTGCGGCCAGTTCGACCAGCGCCTGCTTCACCGGCGCAACGCGGCGGCTCAGCGCTCCACCCATCTGGCTCGCGGCCTGGCGCGCCTGCGTGAGCGTCTGCGAATCGATTAAGTCGCGGACCGCCTCAGCCTGCGTCAGGTCGAGCCGCCCAGAGAGAAAGGCGCGCTGGGAGAACTCCCCCGGCTCGGCCAGCCGCGCGCCCAGCTCGAGCGCGCGACGCAACAGCAGCTCAAGCACCACCGGCGAGCCGTGGGTTGCAATCTCCACCAGATCCTCGGAAGTATAAGAGCGCCCAGCCGCAAAGTAGGTCACCAGAGCTTCGTCAATGCGCGTGGCTTCGTCACCGTCGCCATCGAGCACATCGGCCAATCGCGCGCGGGCGTGTTCGAGTGAGCCGCGCAGCCGCACCAGCCCCTTAGCGATCCCCACGGCCTGCAGTCCGCTCAAGCGCACAATGCCGATGCCGCCGCGCCCGGGCGGCGTGGAGATGGCGGCGATAGTTTCGGTAGCGGCGTCGGACGCGGGCATTTCTTCCCCCAGTGTAGTGTGCGCGGATGCCAATGCTCGGATCGCAATCCGAGCCCTTCTACAATAGAGCGATGCCCGAGTTGCCTGAGGTGGAAACCATCGCGCGCGGCGTTGACCAGCGCCTCCGCAACGATCGCATCGTCCAGGCGTGGTTCGCCAGCCGCCCGCAAACCTTCAAGACTCCGCCGTCGCGCCAGGCAAAAGGCCTTGCGGGGCGCATGATTCTGGCCGTCCACCGCACCGGCAAGCACATCGTCTTCGAGTTAGGGGCCGCGGCTGGCACATCCGGCGCGCGGGGCCCGAAGTCCGATGCAAATCCGAATCGCGCAAAGGCACCCAAAGCGCAGCGACCCGAGGCGCAATGGATCGTCCATCTCGGCATGACCGGGCGTCTGCTCGTCACCGCCCCCGATTCTCCAGTAGCTCCGCATACGCACGCGCGCCTCGACCTGACCAGCGGCCTCGAGTTGCGCTTCGTCGATCCCCGCCGTTTCGGCCGCCTCGAGTTCCGCGACCTCGGCGGCGTCGCAGCATTTGAGGCCCCCGGAGCCGAACCGCTCGAGATCGGCGCAAGCCAATTTGCCGAGCTGTTTCTCAAACGCCGCATGCCCATCAAGGCCGCCCTGCTCAATCAAACCCTCCTCGCCGGCGTGGGCAACATCTATGCCGACGAAAGCTTGTTTCAGGCCGCAATCCGGCCGCGACGCCGGACCAATCGGTTGACAGCGGCCGAACTCGAACGCCTGCGCCTGGCCCTGCGCCAGATTCTTCAGCACGCCATCCGCCTGGGCGGCTCGTCGGTGTCGGATTATGTGGACGCCGCCGGCGAGCGGGGCTTCTTTCAACTCGAGCACTGCGTCTACCAGCGTACCGGCGAGCCTTGCCGCCGTTGCCAAACGCCGATTCGCCGCATCGAGCTGGCCGGGCGCGGAACCCACTATTGCCCCAAGTGCCAGAGCTAAATCGGTTGAGTTCGCGAGTCTCGCGGCGCGGCGTCTACATTTTTTGGGAGAAATTTGACCCAAAAACTCCCGGAATCCATAAAGATTGTATAAGGAAATCCACATAAGTCATTAAGAATCAATTGAGTTTGGAAAGGCATGCCGATTGCTATGGTATAAGCGCCAGTGATTAATCGGCTGCTGAAGGTAGGCCCAGCGAGCCAGAGCTACACAGGGTACCCGGTACGAGCAACCGCCTAGGAGCGGCCCTCAAAAGGGAGAAGCCAGCCGGGAAGCCAAAGAAGAAGCGGCGGAAACAGCCGCCGCGCTTTAACTCGCTGGGAGGCCAGTGACCAGCGTAAGAGCCTTGGGACGCCACCCGTAAAGGGGTGGCGTTTCTCGCTTCAGAGCGCAAATCTGCGGTTCCCGCAGGAATGCTTGCGATTCCCCTTTCGGATTTCCGCGCATCACCCCAGTCACCTATGCCGGTTCGACCCACTTGCCAGTGGTGCGCCTTCGCTGTAGTATCAGAGTTGCCTATTAAGCGGCTGACGCGGGCCACCCAGAGCACGGGGAGAGCAAGCTCGCCGTTGAGCAACGAAACATCGCCAGTGCAGTTGAGATCGTTCGGAGTGGACTGCGCGCGACGTTTGCTCACATAGGAAATGGCATCACCTGAGAAAAGCAGCGGCCGCGCCGAGTCGATGCCGGCGAGCGTATGGAGTGGATGAACGACTCCCGCATAGGAAGCGGCAAGCGTATTTTCACAGAGGGTCGAGTGGTGGAAGGACGCACATCGGGGAGCGTCTACCGGTCGTAATGTGGCTTGGCCGGAATTGCCTGCAAACATGGATCCAAGGGGCAGCACCGCATTGAATAATGGCCTCGCGCTGCCGGGGAACTGCCGCGCATCTTCTCCCGGATGGGGGGAATGCGAACCATGCAAAGCGGTTCGATCGCCGTCCGCAGCACGCGCACAGCAACGCATCAAAGCTAAGTACCAGGAAGTACACGCATCATGACAACAGAACCAACCGAGCCCCAGCCTGAACAGGGGCCTACTCCTGACAATGGTCAGGTGCAATCGCAGGGGCACCGGCGTCGCCGGCGTCGCCGCAAAAACAAGTCCAGCCAGTCCGCGACGCAGGGCCAGCAGGCGCCGGGTCAACCGCCCGCGCAGCCCCGGCCCCAGGCGCAGAGCCAGCCACAAGCGCCGCCGCAGCAGCAGCAGCCCCGGCCTCAGCACCAGCACCAGGGGCGAAAGAAGAAGTTCTTCCAGAAAAGCGCGGCCCCCGCGGCGCAGCCCGGTAACAGTGTTCACGGCGGACAAGGCAAGCGCAAGAGCCGGCAAAAGGGTCCGCGCGCCTTCGTCGGTCCCATGGATCACAGCTATCGCGCGGCCAACGGCAACGTCGCCGACGGCCCGCCCTCCACGATTCCTACGGGCGGCAACGGCCACGGCGGCGCGTATTATTCCGATGCCTACCCTGCATCGCCCGCCTCACCCGTACGCCAGGATGCTCCCACGCGCATCTTCTGCTTTATCGAAGACCTTTTCTTTCTGGCCAAGATTCAGGAGACTGCGCGCAAACTCGGCGTCTTTTCGGGGCTGTTCGCCCGGGGCCGGCAACACGGCGGCCGACCAGCCGGGGACCCTTGCCGCACGCCGGCAGATCTGGTCGGCGATTGAGCCCATGGCGAATGCGAGGGGCCTCGACCCCCTCTTCGTCTATGCGCTCGTCCAGGCCGAGTCCCGCTTCAATCCCCGCGCGAAGCACGGGGAAAACTGCGGCCTCCTGCAGATCAAGCCCAGGGCAGCAATACTATGAGTTGAAGGCGCTACCAAGG